>RFUD01000083.1 GCA_009923125.1 Planctomycetia bacterium | reverse complement strand
GCTCAACGTCTCGACGGCAGGCGTCCGCGTCGGCGGGCTCGGCAGCCTGCGCGGCCCGCTTCGCATCGCCGCGCCGCGGCCCGTGGCCCGAGTTTGAGGACTCCGCCTCAGGGCTGCACTGCCCCCGAGGGTCCGCAGCTGACGCCCGGTTCACCACCGTCCCTCGAGGCCGAGCGTGGCGCCTTGGAGCCAGATCATGTTGCCGCCGACGAGATTCGTGCCGGCGCCCGGGGCGATGCTGAAATCGAATTGATCGGGCGCCAGCGCGACGCCCGTGAGCCAGAGCATCGTGTAGCCCGCCCGGATCGACCAGTGCTCGCCGACGCGTCGGATCACGGCCACGTTCCAGTCGAAGATGCCGCCCACGCCCCCGTCCTCCGCGCCCTGGGCGGGACGCTCCTGAAAGCCGTTGAAAGCATCCACGATCGGCGCCTGCGACTGCGCCAGCACCACGCCGGCGAGCGCCGCCTTGCCCTGGCCCTCGAGGCTCCACCGTTCCCAGTCGATGCGGCCGCGGACTCCCAGTTGTCCGCCGAACAGATTGGAACTCGCACGGACGCCGTACTGGCTCGTGCCGAGGCCGGGCGTCGTCAGCCCGATCGTCGCCGCCTCCTCCAGGCCGGCCCAGCGAAAACCCGCGAGCCAGTCGATCGTGGCGACGGACGGCACACCATCGGCGGCGTAGGCGGTTTCACGGGGGCGATGAACATGCTCGCTCGTCGCCGTCAGGTTCGCCTCGAACCCGTTGATCGCCGACGTGTAGGAGCAGTCGGCCAGCGAGGCATTGCGCAGGCTGGCGACTTCGTCGGAGAGATCCGGGGCGATGTCGAGGCCGCCGTTTCCGGCGGCCGAGGCGTCGGCCGTCATCCCGTAGACGCCGAGATAGCCGACTTCCCAGCCGCAGCCGCCAGCCGTGTGCCGTCCGACGAACAGCCGCACGCCGCCCGCCACGGGAAACCGCAGGTCGGACGTGCCGACCGCGGTGGCGCCGGTGTTCGAATCGACCGCCAGGGGACGCTCGTTCGACTCGTTGTCTCGCTGGAGGAACAACGCGTCGGCCGTCACGTACGTCTCCGTCGCGAACGCGGCGCCGCCCCACGCCCAGGCGACGAGCAGTCCCGACACGACGATGCTTCTCACGTCCGGCCGCACGATCACCGTCCCCCGCTGCTCGCCGGTCTGCACGGCACCAACCCCGCCACCCGTACGACCGGTGTTTTCGGCACGATCGTCGCCGCCGGATGAGGTTTCGTGCGGCGGCCGTGAGGGCGGTGGCGTTCTGGGCGGTCGGGCGACTCTGGGTGAAACTCCCGCGATCGGTCGATTGACCTTCCGGACGGGGGCTTGTAGGGTCGAGGCATGGGATCATCCCGGGAGCAGACGTCGGCGGGCCGCGCCGCGGTCACGGGAGTTGCGAGCCCGTCCCTCGCCACGGGAGCCGAGGCGACGGTGATCTCCGGGCAGCCCCCGGTCGGCCCGCTCTCCATGGCCGAGATCGGCCGCGTCCTCGAGGGGCACCGGCTCGGAGCCTACCAGCTCGAGCGGTTCATCGGCGGCGGCGGCATGGGGGCGGTGTTCCGCGCCCTCGACACCACGCTCGACCGCATCGTGGCCGTCAAGGTGCTGGCGCGACAGCAGTCGGCCGACGAGGAGATGCTGAAGCGGTTTCGCAACGAGGCGCAGTCGGCGGCCCGGCTGGACCACGAGAACATCGGCCGCGTCCATGCCGTGGGCTCGGAAGATGGCTGGCACTTCATCGTGTTCGAGTACATCGAGGGGACGAACCTCCGGGACCTCGTGCGGGCCGAAGGGGCGTTCGACACGGGCCGCGCCATCAACGTCACGATCCAGGTCGCCGACGCCCTCGAGCACGCGTCGGCGCGCGACGTGGTGCACCGCGACATCAAGCCCTCGAACATCATCATCACGCCCACCGGTCGGGCGCGGCTCGTGGACATGGGGCTCGCGCGGCTCCACGTCGAGGCCCGCGACGACCTCACGTCGAGCGGAATGACGCTCGGGACGTTCGACTACATCTCCCCGGAGCAGGCCCGCGACCCGCGGTCCGCCGACGTGCGCAGCGACCTGTACTCGCTCGGCTGCACGGTGTTCTTCATGCTCGCCGGTCGCCCGCCGTTCGCCGACGGCACGATGGTGCAGAAACTCCTCCAGCATCAGCAGGAGCCGCCGCCCTCCATCGAGGCGCTCCGCCCCGATGTGCCGCGTCGGTTCGCGGCCGCGATCGCCAGGCTGATGGCGAAGGATCCGGCCGATCGCTACCAGCGGCCCACCGACCTCGTCGCCGACCTGCTGGGCATCGCCGACGAGGAGGGGATCGACGTGTCGGCGTCCCGGTCGCCCGGCGCGCTCGTCGTCGAACCATCCCCGCCGGTGCGCCGACGCAGGCTGGCGACACTGCCGTGGCTGCTGCCGGTGGTCGCGCTCGGGGCGCTCGTTGCGTGGCTGTGGTGGACGTCGCCGGCGGCACGCCGGAAGACGCCGAGCCCGGCGGTGCCCAGCGCGCTCGCCGTCGGCATGCCCGCGCAGGATGCGGCCGCCGAGTCGCCGCCGTGGAGGGTGGTCGAGACGCCGGCGGGCGACCGTGAAGCGGCGTCGCTGGCCGATGCGGTGCGGCGCGATCATCGAACTGGCCTACGACGGCGTTCGCGACGAGCCGGCGCTTCCGCCGATCTCGGGCGAGTTGACGGTCCGCGCTGCACCGGGGCGGTCGCCCGGCGTGCGGTTGGCATCGTCCGCGGTGGAGCCCGGGACGGAGGGGGGCTCCGCGGCCGCGTGGCCGATCGCCTCGGGCACGCTGTCGCTCGAGCGGGTCCGCGTGGTGTTCGTGCCCGGTGATCTGGCGGCCGGGCGGACGCTGTTCGCGCTCGGCGCCGGGGCGACGCTCGTGTGCGAAGACTGTCTGCTCGACGGGGGCGGTGCCGACGAGACGGCCGGCGCGCCCGTGGTTTCGGCCGCCTCCGCCGCGTCCTCGTTGATCCGCGCCGAGGGGGACGGGGCGGATGCCACGCTCCGGACGGAGGTGCGGATCTCCCGCACCGAGGTGCGCGGGGCTGGCGGTTTCCTGCATGTCGTCGGCAGCCGGCACGTGGACGTGATCTGGTTCGGGGGGCGGTGCGTGCTCGCAGACACGTTCGCGGTGGCCGAGGGAGGGGAGCGGGCTGACGGTCCTGCGCCCACGGTGAGCCTGTCGCTGGCCGACGCGGCCTTCGCCTGTCGGGGAGGGTTTGTCCGGCTGCTCGACTCTCCGGCGCGGCCGAAGCTGCCGGTCGTCCGGGCGTTCGCCGACGCCTGTCGGTTCGCCGTGCCCGACGGTGCGGCGCTCTTGGAACAGTCGGGCCTCGCGGAGCCGGACCGCTACCGGGCTGCCGCGGAATGGCTCGATGCCGGCAGTCGCTACGCGGGCAGCAGCGTGTTCCGCAGGATCGACGGCGCCGCGGAGCGGGTCGAGTCCGACTACGCCTCGTCCGGTCAGCCGCTGCTCCATGCCCCGGAAATCGACGCCGACATGGCGGCGTGGTGGTCGGCCGGTCCCGATTCTTGACACGGGGGCAACGGCCGGGGTCTAGTGATGGGTCGTGGCAGCGGGCACCGCCCGGAACCGCCGCGAATCACACCTGGGAGTGCATCAATGTCCGGACGCAGTCTTCGTGTCGTGGTGCTCGGGAGCGCAGTGGCCTTCGTCGCCGGGATGTCCGCGCGGCCGGCGTTCGCGATCAAGCAGTTTTTCGACGAGTTCAAGGCGGTGTACGTGAAGCCGGACAGCGCCGAGGCCAATGACAAGGCGCTCGCCGCCGAGGTGGAGACGGCCAAGTGCAACGTCTGCCACGCGGGCACCAGCAAGAAGGAACGCAACGCCTACGGCAACGCGTTGGCCGACCTGCTCGACAAGAAGGAAGACGCCAAGAACGTGGAGAAGATCCGTGGGGCCCTGGAGACGGTCGCAGCGATGCCCAGCGGCACGGATGGGGCCACATTCGGCGATCTCCTCAAGCAGGGCAAGTTGCCGGGTGGGTCGGCGAAGTAGTCGCCACGCACCTCCACGCGCCGCATTTCCAACGGAATGGGAAGGAACACATGAAGGACGCTCGTCGCATGGCGGGTTCTGCAGGTTGGGTGATCGCGGCCCTGGGGGTGGCGGTCGCGATCCTGCCGTGGACGGCTGAAGCCCGTCCGTTGCGTGGTCCGCTCCTGCGGGCCGAGCGTCGGGCGGCACGGGCGCAAGCGGCCGCTCCGATGCGGGCTCCGGCCGTTTCGGCCAGGTCTGCGGCGGTGCCCGCGAAGCCTCCGGCTGTGCCGGCCAAGCCTGTGCAGGCACTCACGCCGGCGAAGGCCGCGTCCGCGCCGGTGCAAAGCACCGCCGCGCCGACGCCAGCGCCCTCTGCGGCGCCGGCGGTGCCGACTCCGCGGCCGGCGGATCGGCAGCCCGAGGTGGCTCGGGCGGGGTATGAGGCACCGGTGAGGCCCGTGCCCGCGCCGACCGGGGCGGCCCCGTCGGCCGAACCTGCCGCCGACGGCACCGTGAGCGTGCTCGTGCGTCCCGAGGCGAAGCCGGCGGATCAGCCGGTTGAACCGCTGCGGTTTCCCGACGCTTCAGCCCCCTGACAGGCCTCGAGCACGAGGCGGTCGAGATGACGCACACCGGCCAGGCGTCCTGCCACGTCGGCTGGGGCGAAGATCCGCACGCGTTTGACGAGGTTGTCGAACTGTTCGTGCGCGAGGGCCCGCACGACGGGCGACAGTTCCGCGAGCGGGCGGGTTCCGGCGACGTCCGCGGCGGTGCGCGGCCGCTCGCGGACCTCGAGTCGGAATTCGACTTCGCGCTCGGCGGGCGGCGCGTCGATGAGCAGTGAATCGGGGTCGACCCGCCCGCCCGTCGCGTGTGAGAGCAGGTCGGCCAGTCTGGTCGCGATCCCGACGCCGCTGGCGAAGGAGCGGCCGGCGAGCGCGCGGTGCAGTTCCGGCTGATGATACGCGTCGAACGTGGCCACGCGCTTCACCAGCCTGCGCTCCGGCCCGAACAGCCCGGCCACGAGTCCGGCGGCCGGCGTCCCCCGGGACGCCGCGAGGATCCACGCGGCGAACTCCTGGTCGTCGAAGTGTCGCAGTTGGTCGGGGTCGATGGCCCCGCGGACGATCCAAAAGGCCCGCTGCAGCATCGCCGTCGCCGCCCGCACGGCATGGTGCCAGTAGACCTCGCTGAACATCACGTAGCGGGCGAAGACCATGAGTTCGGCCGCGGTGCGGCCCTTCTCGGTGATCGCCAGGGCCGTGCCCGATCGATCGACGCACAGGCTCGACAACAGCCGCTCCTGGTCGAAATGCCGACCGTAGGGCACACCCGCGTGGAGGCTGTCACGGGCGAGGTAGTCCATCTTGTCCACGTCGATCGGCCCCGACAGCAGCGAGTGCAGGAGCCGGCCCGCGGCGTCGGTGGCCGAGCCCTCGATCAGGTCCGCGATTCGCGACGGGTCGAGCCGCCAGTGGTCCCGCAGCACGTCGGCCGTCGCGCCGCCCGACAGGATGCCGCGCACCCGCGACTCGTGCCGCGGGAGCTCGGCCAGGCCCATGTCCTCGAGCGGATGGCAGTAGGCCCAGTGACCGACATCGTGGACGAGGGCGGCGACGACGAACGCGGCCGCGTCGGCCTCGTCCACCACCGCCGCGAACGTGGTGTCGCGGCGGAGCCGGTGCAGAAACTCGAGGGCCAGACGGTACACGCCCAGCGAGTGCTCGAACCGCGAGTGGGTCGCACCCGGATAGACGAGCGAGACGAGCCCCAACTGGCTGATCCGGGCGAGCCGCCGGATGAGCGGCAGGTCGACCAGGGCCCGCACGCGGGGTGTGAGCGGCACGGTGAGGTCGGGCGGGATCCGCAGGCCTTCGGAGGCCGAGTCGAGGGCGGCGAGTTCGGGCAGTCCGTCGCAGGCCATGATCAAACCGGGGGCAGGCCGGCCAGCCAGCGGAGGAACGCCGTGACGAGCACGTACAGCGAGAAGTGGGCGACCGCCGCGCCCCACTCCAGGTCGAGCGTGGCGAACGACCCGAGCGCCCCGATGCCGCAGAAGATCGGCGCGAAGAACAGCCACTGCCACATTTCCGTCGTCATTTCCACAGGCACCATCGCCCGCACGCCCCACAAGCCGGCGTAGACGAAGGCGCAGATGACGGACCGCATGGCGAAGGCCCTTCCCCGCCACGGCTCCAACTCACGGTCGCGCATCAGGCGATAGCCGATCGCCACGCAGGGCCAGGCGAGCAGGACGGCGCCGACTGCCAGCAGCCAGACCGGGGGGCCGCCCGCGCCCCAGGCGATCCGCCCCAGCAAGGCGAGCACGATGCAGGCCACGGTGCCCGCACCCACGAGCCAGAACAGGAGGGCCGACACGGGCTTCTCGGTGCTCGCGAGGGGCGCCGTCGGAACCCGGCCGGTGCCTCCCGAAGTCGTGACGGGGGCCTCGGGCTCGTGGATCGTCACGGCTTGCGCGGCGGGCGTGGGCACCTTGATCGGCTGCTTGCACTTCGGGCATGGCCCGGTGCGGCCTGCGAACTGGTCGCTGACCGTGAACCGGCCCTTGCAGCCAGAACATACGACCTGGATCGGCATGACAGAATCCGTGCGATCGGGACAATCGGGGGACATCCCCCGGCCGCCGGCCGCGGACACCCGCAAAAGGCAGTGTCAGAGCCCACCGTCGCCCCGTCAAGGTGCGCCATCGCACGGTAGACTTCGATGATCGTGCCGGTCGAAGCACCGGGCGACGCGGGAGCGGTTGAATGACCGAGGAAAAAACCAAGATCGTGCCCCGGCCGGGCGGCAAGACGGGAGCGGGTTCGATCACGTTCCAGTGCGAGAACGGGCATCGGATCGTCGTGCCTGCGAAACTCGCCGGCAAGCGGGGAGCCTGCTCGAAGTGCGGAATCGCGGTCGTGATCCCGTTGGCGACGCCTGCCGCCGAGCCGCCCGCGGAGCCGGTGGTGGTCGTCCCCACCGCGCCTCATGAAGTGGTCGCCGCGCCCGTTCCGCCCGCGATCGCCACCGGCAGCCCGCCGGCCCCCGCGATCGACGCCTTCGCCAACCTGGCCAACCTGTTCGAGACGGCGCCACCCGTGCCGACCACGGCCGCCGACGAGATCGTGGTGGACGTGACGGCCGGGGAGTCGGAGCCCGGCAGCGGCGTGGGCGACGTCGTGGCGGGCAGCGCACCGGAGGAATTCGCGTCGCCCGACGACTCGGCGGACGTGCAGCACCCCACGGCCCAGCTCGTTGCCCGGCTCTGGTTGGAGCGGGGGCATGGTGGGATCGTGGAACTTCATCTGGCCGGCGGCGGCGTGATCCTGCCGGAATGGTACGAGGCCCGGTGGTCGCGCGGCTCTCATGGGCTGTTCGCGAGCCAAGCCGCCGACGGGACGGTCACGCTCACGGCCGTGGCCTGGGAGTCGATCCAGAAGATCGTGGTGCGGCAGGTCGAAGGATTGCCGGACGGGATGTTCGAGTAGACCGGCTACTCGTTCTCGTCGAGGTCGCCCTCGGTGATCATCGTGAAACCCTTGGCGCCCAGGGTTTCCAGCCCCATCTCGGTGTTGTCCACCATGAGGGCGACCGCCGGCCTGCCGCGCGGCCGCACGAGGATCGGGTACGCCTGGATGATGTTGACCTCGGCCTGAAGCAGGGCCGTGCAGATCCGCAGCAGCGGCTGGTCGCCATCCGGCAGTTCGACACCGATCAGGTCGCTTTCGATCAGGGCCAGCCCGGCCCGCTCCAGGATCTCGCGGCCCTGCTCCGGATGGCTGAGGAGGAACCGGACGAACGCGCATTCGCCCGAGTCGGTGATCGAGAGGGCGACGATCCGCACCCGCGACCCGTCGAATCGGCGCACGACCTCCAGCAGCTGGCCGACGCGGTTCTCGAGGAACACCGTGAACTGCCGGAGCGTCGGGTAGGAACGGCCGCGGGCGGTCGCGTAGCCGACAGAACCACCCTCACCCTCGTCTCCGATGCTCACGCCGGTGCCTCCAAAACTTTGCCTCGTCCGGACGTCACAGGATAAAGTCTCCGCCGGAGGCCGGTCAACGAAGGCCCGTTGAAGGCCATCGGCCGGATCGGGCGCGACCACGAGGAGCACAGGCATGGCGCTGGCGGTGCACGAGACGGAGATTCGCGTGCGGTACCAGGAGACCGACGGCCAGCGGCGGGTGCACCATGCCAATTTCCTCACCTACTTCGAGATCGGCCGGACCGAGATGCTGCGAGCCCGCGGGGCGACCTATCGGCAGTTCGAGGACGAGGGGCTGTTGCTCGTGGTCTCGGAGGCCTCGTGCAGTTACCGGGCGGCCGCCGAATATGACGATCTCCTGGTCGTGAAGACCTACGTGGAAAAGGTGGGTGGGGCGAGCATCACGCACACCTACGAGGTGGTCCGCGACCGCGTGATCATCGCCTCGGGGCGGACCGTCGTCGTGTGTGTCGATCGGGAGGG
>RFUD01000082.1 GCA_009923125.1 Planctomycetia bacterium | reverse complement strand
GCCTCGAGAAGGAGGCCGCGGCAGCCAAGGCCGCCGCGCCGGTCGCCGAGCCACAATTCAAGTCGGCGGCCGAGATCCTGGCCGAATCGGCCGCCCAGGAAGCCGCGGAGAAGGCGGCCCTCGAGTCCGCCCCCAAACCTGCGGCCGAGCCGCCGAGCGGGCAACCGGATCAGCCGGCGCCGACGGAAACCCCCGAAGCGCCGGCCGAGAAACCGATGGCCAAGGAGCCGGCACCGGCGGAGGCGCCCGCTGAGCCCGCGCCCGCGAAGCCGGAGGAAAATCTGTTCGACGAAGGGGACGACCTGCCCGCCGCGGACGGCACGGAGCGGAGCCCGGGAAAGCCGATGCAGCGATCGCCGGAGCCGTCCGGCGATGATCCCGACAACCTGTTCGACGAATCCGACACGCCCGCGGCGAAGGACCCGGCCGAGGAACCCGCCGCGACGAAGGACGACCCGTTTGCCGGCATCCTCGAGCCGCCGGCCGAACCGGTCCGCCGCTGGATCGACGACACCGGACGCCACGAGACGATCGGGCGACTCGTCGAGATCCGCCCCGACAGCGTCCGCATCCTCAAGGCCAACGGCCGTCACGCGACCGTACCGCTCGCCCGGCTGAGCCGGCACGATCTGCGGTACGTCACCGCGACCGGCGAGCGGCTGGCGACCGGAAAGGTCGCCACGCCGGGCGTCACCGACACCGCCCGACGGTAGACCGCCTCAGACCGCGCGACAGGTCACTTGTCGTCGAGCACCGCCACGGTCTCGAAGGCCTTGCCTTCGAGCATCTCGAGCGATGCGCCGCCGCCGGTCGAGACATGGCTCACCTTGTCGGCGTAGCCGAGCTGCTCGACGGCGGCCGCCGAGTCGCCGCCACCGATGATCGTAATCGCCCCCTTGGCGGTGGCGTCGGCCACGGCGTCGGCCACGGCCTTCGTACCGGCGTCGAACGGCGGCATCTCGAACACGCCCATCGGCCCGTTCCACACCACCGTGCCGGCGTCGCGGATGATCGCGGCGTACCGCTTCGCCGTCTCGGGACCGATGTCGAGTCCCTCGAAGCCGTCGGGGATCTCGCCCGCCTTCACCACCTGCTTGTTCGCACCGGCCGAGAAGTCGTCGGCGCAGTGGGTGTCAACGGGCAGCACGAGCTTGCCCGCGGCCCGCGCGAGCAGCTCCTTCGCGAGGTCGAGCTTGTCGGGCTCGACGAGCGACTTCCCCGTCTTGCCGCCCTGCGCGAGGGAGAACGTGTAGGCCATCGCCCCGCCGATGAGAACGTGGTCGCAGATCGACAGGAGATTGGTGATCACGGCGATCTTGTCGCTCACCTTTTTGCCCCCGAGGATCGCCACGAACGGCCGCTTCGGCCGGGCGATCGCTTCAGCGAGGTACTGGATCTCCTTCTCGACGAGGAAGCCGGACACGGCCGGCTTGCCGGCGGCCTTCATCGCCACCGGTACCGCGTGCATGCTCGCCTCGGTGCGATGGCAGGTGCCGAAGGCGTCGTTCACGTAGGCGTCGGCGAGGCTGGCGAGGCCGTCGACGTAGGCAGCGTCATCCCCCTTCTTCTCTCCCTTGTTGAAGCGGACGTTCTCGAGCACGAGCACGCCGCCGGCCGGAAGGGCCCCGGCCTTGGCCTGCGAGTCGGCGCCGCCGGTGTCGGCGGCGAGCGTCACGGGCTTGCCGAGGAGTTCACCCAGCCGCTTCGCGACGGGGGCCAGCGAGAACGCCGGCTCCGGGCCCTTGCCGCTCGGCCGTCCCAAGTGCGACATGAGGATCGCCTTGCCACCCCGGTCGAGGATCGACTTGATCGTCGGCAGCGCCATGCGGATCCGGCGGTCGTCGGTGATCGCGCCGGAATCATCCTGTGGCACGTTGAAATCGACGCGGACGAGCACGGCCTTTCCACGCGGGTCGAGATCGGCGACGGACTTTTTCGGCATGGGCTGGGACTCCTCGCGGGAACGGACGGATGGACTGCGAGCCGATATTCAACCTGACGTGCGGATCCGCGACAACCCTCGCCATGACCGCCGCCGCGGTTGGCCCGCTATCAGGCCGGCATCTCGACCACGGCCTTGATCACGCCGCTCGCCGGCTCGAGGAGCGTGGGAAACACCCCGATCGTGTCGCCGAACGGCACGTGGTGCGTGATCCAGGGCCGCGTGTCGATCCGACCGTCTTCGATGAGGCCGATGATCCTCGCGAAATCACGCGACAGCGCGTTGCGGCTGGCGAGGAGCGTCAGTTCCCGCCGGTGCATGACGGGCGCGTGCGGAAACGACACCTCGGCCTGCGTGATGCCGACATACACCAACCGGCCGCCGAAGCTGCACAGCCGGAGGGCGTTCCCCATGCTGACGTTGCTCCCGGTGGCGTCGATCACGATCTCGCACATTCGGCCGGCGGTGAGCCTCGCGATCTCGGCCTCGTCGGCGTCCGTGCCGCTTGCAGCCACCGTGTCGGCGACGCCCATCTTCTCGCGGACGAACGCCAGACGGCTGGCGGCCGTGTCCATCACGATCACCCGGGCCCCGGAGAGCTTCGCGAACTCGAGGGCGGAGAGGCCGATCGGGCCCGCACCGATCACGAGCACCGTCTCGCCCTCCCTGGGTGCCGCTCGATCCACCGCATGGCAGCCGATTGCGAGCGTCTCGACGAGCGCGTTTTGGGCGTGCGAGAGACGCGGCGACGGATGCAGTTTGCGGGCCGGCACCGTGAACAGGGGACGCAGGCCGCCGTCGCAGTGGACGCCGAGCGTCTGGTGGTGCTCGCAGCAGTTGGTGAGGCCGCGCTGGCAGGAGGAACACCGCTGGCAGTTGATGTAGGGCTCGACGCAGCAGCGGTCGCCCGGCTGCACGGCGGTGACACCCGGACCCACGGCCACCACCTCGACCCCCAGTTCATGCCCCGGAATCCGTGGGTAGCTGAAGAAGGGCATCTTGCCGAGGTAGCCGCCGTAGTCGGTGCCGCAGATCCCCACCGCATGCACCCGCACGACCGCCTCGCCCGGACCGGGGGCGGGCGGCTCGGGGATGTCGATGAGGCGAAACGTTTTCGGCTGTTCGAGGAGCAGAGCTTGCATGGGGTTGGCTTTCGTGCGCGGCGCGGCCCTACGTCAATCCATAGAAGCGGCTGGCAGTTCCGCTCCAGATTCGGTCTTGCTCGGTTGGTGAGAGCGTCTCGATGAACTCCTCCACGATGCCCACCACGTCGGCATACTCGGCGGAGAGCAGGCACACGGGCCAGTCGCTGCCGAACATCAGCCGCTCCGGGCCGAACGCCGCGATCGCCACGTCGAGATACGGTCGAAAATCAGCCCGCTTCCACTGCCGCCACACCGCCTCCGTGACCAGCCCGGACACCTTGCAGCACACGTTCTCATGACGCGCGAGGGCCTCGATGTCGCGCTGCCAGTCCGCGATCTCTCCCGCCTTCATCCGTGGCTTGGCCAGATGGTCGAGCACGAACGGCTGCTCGGGAAGCACGCCCACGAGTTCGATCGCGGACCGCAGTTGGTGCGGATAGAGCAGAAGGTCGTACGTCAGTCCGAACTGGTGCAGCGTCCGCACGCCCCGCACGAACGCCTCCCCGACGAGGAACCGCGGATCGGCCTCATCCTGGACGACATGCCGGACGCCCACGAATTTCTCGTCGGGGGCAAGTGCCGCCAGATCGTCGGCAACCCGCTCGCTCCGCAGATCCACCCAGCCGACGACGCCGCGAATGAACGCATGCTCCCTGGCAAGCGCCAGCAGCCATCGGCTCTCGACCAGCGACTGCCGTGCCTGCACGGCTACGCTGCCCACGACGCCCACCGGACGCGCCACGGCCTCGAGGTCCGCCGGCAGATGATCGCGGGCCAGCCGTTCCATCCCCGCACCGATCCATGGGTATTCGGCGGCCGAGTAGTTCCAAAAATGCTGGTGGGAGTCGATTCTCATGGCTCTCATGGCATCAACGGCCGGTCGATGCGAACCTCATTGTTCTCCGGCAGGCCCTCGGAGTGGCCGATGTTCTTCACCGGCGCGAAGATCGCCTGCACGTCGCGCAGGAGATCCTGGTCGATCGGCTCGGCCGCCCATTCGGCCCAGGCCCGGATGTTGGCGGGGTTCGCGCTGCCCGCAACGGTCGTCGCGATCCGGGGATGGGCGATCGCGAACTGGATCGCGAGTTTCGCGATCGAGCTGCCGCGGGCCCGGCACAGGTCTGCGGCCTGTCGTGCCGCCGCCTTGACCGCCTCCGGCTCCTTGAGCCACGCCGGGAGTGGGGCGTCGGTGAGCAACCGGGCACTGAACGGACCCGCGCTCATCACCCCGATCCCCTTGGCCTCCAGATACGGAATCGTCTCGTCGGCAAACCGCGTATTTTGCAGCGTGTACTGGTTGTAATTGAGCACGCAGTCCACGCCAGCCTGGTCGCAGATGGCGCGGAAAATCTTCTGGGGATACCCGCTGAAGCCGATGAACCGCACCTTGCCCGCCTGCTGGACCCGCCGCAGGGCGGGCAGGGTCTCCTCCACGATCTGCCGGAGCGGCACGAATTCGATGTCGTGGCAGAGGACGATGTCGAGGTGGTCGGTGCCCAGCCTGTGGAGGGAAACGTCGACGCTCTCGGCCACCCGCTTGGCGGAGAAGTCGAAGTGCGAGAGGTCGTAGCGGCCGAGCTTCGTACACAAGAGGTACTCATTCCGTGGTATCGATCGCAGCGCCACGCCGAGCAGAACCTCGCTCATGCCCCGGCCGTAGAACGGGCTCGTGTCGATGAGCCGCATGCCGCACTCGAGCGCCGTCCGGACGCTGTCCAAGGCCTCGTCGAGCGTGATCGAACGAAACTCCTGACCGAGCGAACTCGCGCCGAACGCGAGGATCGGAACCTCGAGGCCTGTCGTGCCGAGGGAGCGCGTGTGCATCGTGTCACCCGAATGTGCGGCAGCCGACCGAAAGCAGCAGATTCGCCCACGGCTGCGTGTCGGCGGTCTGGATCGTGAGCACGTGGTCGTCCGAAGCCACGGCCTTGTAAAAATCCCACTTCACGATCGGCGTGAGCTCGCAGGGCGACTTGGCGGCGGCGAGGATGCGCCGATAGTCGGCCCACACAGGCGGATCGCCCGGCGTGGCGGCGGCGTAGGAATCGCTGCGGTCGACGCCCATCGTGTGCACCTCGTCGATCCGCACCGCGCCTAAAATCGCCTCGAACACCTGGGCCACGGTCGGCACGCCGGGCATGAGCTGGAGCGACACGAGCGCGGCCCTGGGCCCGCGCTTGTTCGCCGCCGGGTAGTTGCCGTCGGCGATCAACACCTGCGAGTGATGCCCCGCCTGCGCGAGAATCCGGAGAATCTTGGGGTGCAACAAGGATCCATTGAGCATGGGTCAGCCTTTCGTGAACGTGCGAAAACTCTCGATGCTCTGTCGGGCGGCGGCGAGAGACGTCGGGGCCGGAAACACCTCGGCCGACAGGAAGCCGTGATAGCCGATTCGCCTGAGTGCGTCGACGATCGGCCCGACCGCGGTATGGCCGCAGCCGATCGCCTGGCGGTTGGAATCCGCCCAATGCACGTGGCCGACCGCGCTCCCGCAGGCCTCGATCACACCCGCCATGTCCGCCTCCTCGATGTTCATGTGAAAGAGATCGCAGAGGAGTTTCACATTGGCGATGCGATGCGCCCCCAGGAATTCCACCGCGTCAGCCTGACGATTGAAGAGGTTCGACTCGTAGCGATTCAGCGGCTCGTAGAGCACCACCTGGCCATGCCGGGCGGCCCGGGCGCCGAGCGCGTCGAGAGCATCCGCCAGCAGGGCGAGCGCCTGCTCCCTGGTCACGTCTCCTTCGCTGCGGCCCTGCATCGAGCCGATGATCACCGGTGCCCCCAGGTCGCCGGCCCGATCGACGAGTTCGCCGACGAACGAGACGGCCTCGGCCCGGACCGTGGGATCCGGATGGCACAGGTGCAACTTGTGCTTCACCCACCCGGCACCACTGCCCACGGCGGCGAGCGCGAGCCCGGAGGCTGCCAGACATCCCGCCACGCCGGAACCTTCGAAGCCGGCAGCGGAGTCGGGAAAAATCTCCACGCCGTCAAAGCCGAGTTCCGCCGCGGCGCGACAGCCGGCCTCGAGGCCGTCGTGAAACACGAACGGCCCCTGGCGGGCTTCAGGCACGAGGCAGATCGTGACTGCGGATTGCATGCTGGCGGCTGGCGGGCCTTCGCCTGACTTACGGATCGAGAAACAAGGGGACGAGGTGGCGGTCCAAGATGTTGTCGGTGACCTGCCGCGCCACGATCGCTCGATTCGCCTGGAGCAGGTCGGTGTACCGGACCCCGTGCTTGGCAGCCACCTTGAACGAGACATGCAGCAGCTGCCGCATGTGCGGATTGAAGGCTGGGTTCGCAGGCACGTGCCGGATGGAGGCGGCAAAACGCGGTCCATCCCAGGCGGCCACCTCCGCGGCCGACGGCAGCCGGCGGCGATCGATGTCAATCACGGCAGCATAGGGCGCACAGAACTCGTCGACGTGATCGAGGGCATAGGCATAGATCTCCTTCACGAGCGCCAGGCCATCGCCGCCGGACTCGGCCAGGCCGATCACCTCCTCGAGCCACGTCGTGCCCGCCGTCTTCAGGTGGACGCCGGCGCCGGTGCGGGCGAGCGTCCGACGGATCACGGGATAGAGGGAGAACTTGTCGCTGCCGGAATGCACCGACAACTTGAGCGACTGCGGAAGCCCGTACTGGGCCGCCGCGTACGCGCACACGGCGATGTCATCGGAAAACTCCTGCTCGAAGCGGGACACATCGCCGACATAGTCCACGCCCTTGTTGAACCGTCCGGTGAACTTGGGGGCGATCGTCTGCAGCGGAATCCTCTCTTCGGCGAGCAGCGCGAGGATCACGAGCAGATCCGGCGGCGTCTGTGGCTCGTCGGTCTCGTCCATGCTGACCTCGATCACGACGTCACCCCCGCGGGCGTGCTCGATATGCCGCCAGATCGCACCGGCCTCGCGACAGGCGAGCAGGTATCTGCCGGCAATCCGAGCCACCGCATCCTCCGACAAACGGATCACCTTCGTGATCCCCGGCACGGCCAGCGGCTTGGCAAGCTCGGGGTGCCGGGCTACGAACGCCTCGACGTCGGCTGCGGGTGCCTGCCTGCCGATCGAATCGGCAACGTCGATCGTGAAAAAATCGCTCGATTCGAGGAACCGGTCGACCGTCTCGAGCCTGATGTGGTCGGCGTCGACGAACCAGGGGTGCGGCCAGCGGCGTGTCGCCACCGCCCGCGCAGCCGCCGCCCGCACGCTGGCGGGCTCGCTGCCGATGAACGAATGCTCGCGGTTCGACTTGTTCCACACCGGGGCGACGACGACCCCTCGCTTGGCGAGTTGCTCGAACGCCTCGAGGTGCGCCTCGGCTTCGTGGGCAAAGCGATCGCCGACACCGAACGACAGTCTGGGAAGGAGTTTCATAGCGGCAGCATAGCCCGGCCCCACGGTCATCCGGAATGATGATTCTTGACCGCCCCATGGCTATTCTTGACCTTCATGACCGCCTCCCGTACACCCTTGCCAGCCCGCCGCCGGCGCTTGCCGGCCTTCGTGTCGCGGCAGGTCGTGACGGCCCGCCGCTACTTCCTCGACGTCCGGCCGGCCCACCGTGGACCGCTCACCGTGGTGTGTGGCGGCGAAGAACGGGTTCGCGGCGACTACGTCGTGGCCCGTGATGATTTTCCGTACTGCTGCGTCGAATTCGTCGCCGCAGGCCGGGGGAAGCTCGCGCTCGCCGCCGCCGAGATCCCGCTCACCGCCGGCACCGTGTTCTCGTACGGCCCCGGCATCCCGCACGCCATCCGCACCGACCGCCGGCACAGGCTGCGGAAGTACTACGTCGATTTCGTCGGCCGCGACGCGATCCGCCTCCTGCGCGCCGCGCGGCTGGGCCCGGGAAGTTACGCCACCGTCGGCCGCCCGCGCGAGATCCGGGCGATTTTCGACCTCCTCCAGCAATGTGGTCTCGCCCACTCGGCGCACAGCCAGACCCTCTGCTCGCAACTCCTCGGCGTATTGCTCACGAAAGTCCGCGAGCTCGCCCAACCCTCCGACACGGCTGACGGCGTCGCCTTCGCGACGTTCGAGCGGTTCCAGCAATTCCTGGCCGCGGCCCGCGAACGGCTCGTGTCGGTCGCGCAGGCTGCCGACGAGTTCGGGATCTCCACGGCTTACGCCTGCCGGCTCTTCCGTCGCTACGGCACCACGAGCCCCTATCAGGAACTCTTGCGCCAGCGGATGGCCCTCGCCGCGGATCTCCTCACGCACGAACGTCTCCAGGTGCAGCAGACCGCCGCCCGCCTGGGCTTCGCCGACCCCTCGCAATTCTCCCGCGCCTTCAAACGCGTCGCCGGCATCTCCCCGCGCGCCTTCGTCGGAGAGCAGGGCATGCGAAAACCATCCGCATTCGGAGCCGGCGGTAGGCATGCTCGACTCCGGTCGTGTTGAGAGTACAGGACTCGTGGGTTTTGATCAGGCGCCGATAGTCCTCAACGACTCCCT
>RFUD01000081.1 GCA_009923125.1 Planctomycetia bacterium | reverse complement strand
GCCGTGGTCGTCGATGCCCGGCTCCGGATCCTCGGCCCAGGCGTGGCGGATGATGAACAGTCGGGTCGTGAGCGTGGCCATGGGGAAGTCTCGTGACCGGATTGTGATCCGGGTCGCGCCTTGGAGCAAGGTTTCATGCCCGCCGCCAGAGGTCGGCCGCAGGGATGCCCGCCGCGTCGATGGCGGCCGTCGCCTCCCGTCTCCAGCGTTGGGCATCCACCGGGTAGCCCGCCGTGGGGGCGAGACCCGGCAGCAAGTCCGACCAGAACGCGTTGAACGCCTCCATCGCCAGCTCGCGCACGTACTTCGCCGTCATGCTGGCGACGGCGACGGGCAGCCGTGCCTCGCCCCCCACGGAGAACTCGATCCGCAGTTTTGCCGCCGGCGCCACGTACACCGAGCGGGCGGACGTCTCCTCGACGGTCTGGACGAGCGGCGTGGAGAAGTGACGGGACACGAGCGGTCCATAGCTTTTGCGGCCGCCATGGCGGTCGCACCAGATCACCACGTCTCCGTCGGGAAGGCGATCCCGGAGCCCGGCGGCCAGATCGAGCGTCGCGTCCGACAGGATGTCGGACTTGTTGAGGCCGCGGTCGAGCAGGCGGTTGAACTCGCCCGGGTAGACGCCGCGGCAGGCGATGCCGACGAGTGTCAGCCCCGCGGCGGCCAGCGCCGCGCCGGCCTCCGCCGCCGCCCGGCGGCACGTCTCCAGCGGGGCCGTGCGCGGCAACACCAGCGTCCGCAGCCGCGCCCAGCCGAGGTCCGCCCCGGCCTCGGGTTCGATGCCCCCGCATGCCGCCGCCAGGGTCTGCCAATCCCCGGCCGACCCGCCCAAGAGCTCGAGCGCCGCATGCACGCCGCGCTCGAGCGCCGCGAATCCGGCCCCGGCCCGGTACACGGTCTTGGAGTCGGCCCACGGCGGTGCGGGGCACCGGCCGTGGAATGCGGCGAATGCGTCCTCCGGCCCGGTCGTCCGCGCGGGATGGCCCGCGTCGGCGGCGACCCGCCATGCCGTGGCCGCGACCACGAGCGGGCCGAGGTTCGGTCCGTATCCCGCCTCGTCCGTGCCGATCACCAGCGTCATCGCGGGGACCGCCGGGGGATCTGCCGGCAGTATTCATAGATGGCGATCGACGCGCTCGTGGCCGCATTGAGGCTGTGCGGCATGCCCGCCATCGGGATTTCCGCGACGCGGTCGAGCCGGGCCAGGAGATCCTCCTCCAGGCCCGTCCGCTCGTTGCCCACCACGAGGGCGGTCCGCGGTGTGAACGCGAAATCGAACAGCGTCTCGGAGCCGGTGGTCTGCTCGAGCCCGACGAGCTCGTAGCCCTCCGCCCGCAACCGGTCGAGCACGGGGGGCAGACTGCGATGCACCTCGAGGGTGACGTGGTCGGCGCCGTCGCGGGCGATCCTGTCGTCGAGCCGCACCGCGCCGGTGGCGATCACGCGGGCGATGCCAAAACAGCCGCACGTGCGCACAATATGGGAGAGGTTGACGTGGCTGCGCATCGGCGCGCACGCGACGACGAGTTCGCGCGGCGTCGCGAGCGTCTCGGGAGGCTTGTGGCGGATGTGGACGAAATGCGTCATCGGATGGCCGCTGATTATGACACTCCTGGGGGCGGGCTGCGCCGCGGCGCCGCCCGAACCGTCCGTCACGCTCCGGCTCGTGGATCATGCCGGCCTCGCCGCCGAGTTGCGCGCGTGTCGCGGCAGGGTGTCCGTGCTGGACTGCTGGAGCACGTCCTGCCCGCCCTGCGTGCGCGACTTTCCCCGGCTCGTCGCCCTCGCCGAGCGGTATCCCGACACGGTCGCCTGCCTCTCGCTGTCGTTCGACTACGAGGGCATCGGCACGCCCGCCGACGCCGTGCCCAAGGTGCGGGCCTTTCTCGAGTCCAGCGCCGCGCGCCGCGTGACCAATCTTCTCGGGGTCGAGGAGGCGGACGCGTTCGCGGTGAAGCTCGACATCGTCGGAGTGCCGGCGGTGTTCGTGTACGACCGCGACGGTCGGCTCCTCGAGCGGTTCGACGACGAGTCGGCACGCAAGCGACTGGGCCGCGGCTTCACGTACGACGACGTCGAGGCGACCGTCCGTGCGGCCTTGGGGGCCGCTGCGACACGGGAGTAGACTGCCGCGACGTCGGAGGACGATCCCCATGGCCCGCGAAACATCCCGCTCCGTTCCCGCCGGCCGGCCGGTGATGGCCCCGGGCGACGCCCGCGACGCGCCGCGTCCCGGCGACACGGTGCGCGGCCCCCTCGGCTACGGCCGCGAGACCATCGAGTCGATCGTGGTGGCGTTCACACTCGCGCTCTTGTTTCGGGCGTTCGAGGCCGAGGCGTTCGTGATCCCCACCGGCTCGATGGCGCCGACGCTCATGGGCCGCCACAAGGACCTCGCCTGCGACGCCTGCGGCCGCGACTTCCGCGTGGGCTGCAGCGCGGAGGAGGACGACCAGTCGCAGAGCCTGCGGACGGAGGCGGCGCGGCTCGAGCGGGAGATCGCGGACCTCAAGGCGAGGCTGGCCGACGGCGGGATGCCGCCGGAGGCCCGCGAGGCGTCGCGCCGCCGCGTGGACGTGCTGGAGAGCGACCGCGGGCCGCTGTCGCAACTGCGGATGCGGCTCGGCGCCAAGCTCGTGGCCGCGGCCAAGTGCCCCAACTGCGGCCACGTGATGCGGCTCCTGGCGGACGAGGCGGCCGAACCACGCTACGATCCGCGCTACCCCTCGTTCAACGGCGACCGGATCCTGGTCAGCAAATTCGCCTACGACTTTTCCCAGCCGGCCCGCTGGGACGTGGTGGTGTTCAAGTACCCGGAGGACGCGAAGACCAACTACATCAAGCGGCTCGTCGGCCTGCCCGGGGAGACCGTGTCGATCTCGGCGGGCGACATCTGGACGAGCCGCGACGACGGCCCGCCCGTGATCGCCCGCAAGCCGCCGGCCAAGCTCCGCGCGATGCTGCAGTGCGTGCATGACAGCCGGTTCGTGGCCCCCGCACTCCGGGCGGCCGGTTGGCCGCTCGCCTGGACGGACTGGTCGTCGCCGGGGGCCGACGGCCGGACGTGGCGGAGCGAGGACGACGGACGGTCGTACGCGGTGTCGGCGAGCGGCACCGCCGCCACGACGCTCCGCTACCGACACATCGTGCCGACGGCCGAGGACTGGGCCGCCCTGGAGCGGGGCGAGCAGCCGGCCACGCGCGCCCGGCCGCGGCTGATCGACGACTTCCAGCCCTACAACGCGATCGCCACCCGGCCGCACTGGGTGGGCGACCTCGCCGTCGAGTGTCGGCTCGAGAGCCGGGCCGCCGGGGGCAGCGTGACCTTCGAGTTGGTGGAGGCCGGCCGGGCCCACCGCTGCACGATCGACCTCGCCGACGGCGCGGCGCGGATCGCCGTGCCGGATGCGGCCGATGGCGCGGTGTCGCGGGCGAAGACCGCCGTGCGCGGCCGCGGGACGTGGCGGGTGCTGTTCGCGAACGTGGACGACGAACTGTCGCTGTTCGTCGATGGCCGGCCGGTGGCGTTCGACCGACCCACGCTCTGGAGTCGCCCGATCGACGCCGCCGAGGCGAGCCTTCCCGACGACACGCCCGCGGAGCCGGGCCGCACCTCGCCCGGCGATCTGGCGCCGGTGGGCATCACGGCGACGGGGGCGGATCTCCGCGTCGGCGACCTGCGGGTGCTCCGCGACGTCTACTACATCGGCGCCCTCGACATCGGCAGCCGGCCCGGGGAACTGGTCGAGCGCGACCGGCTGGAGTTTCCGCTGCGGCAGGACCAGTTCTTCGTCCTCGGCGACAACTCGGCGGCCAGCAAGGACAGCCGGATGTGGCTCACCGGGCACCATGTCGATCGGGAGCTGCTCATCGGCCGGGCGCTGGTCATCTTCTGGCCGCACGCCGTCCCGGCAAGTTGGAGCGTCCCGGTCAAGATCGGAAGCCTGGAGCTGCGATTGCCCTCGTGGCCCAACTTCGCGAGGATGGGATTCGTCCGTTAGGGACCGCGTCCGACCGCGACGCGGCCATGCCCCGCACCGGCTCAGGGAGGAGTCCGTGCCGCTGCTGTCAGTCGATGGTCTGGTGAAGAACTACGGCCGCCGTCGCGTCGTGGACGGGGTGTCGTTCCACGTCGAGGCGGGCGAGATCGTGGGCCTGCTCGGGCCCAACGGCGCCGGCAAGACCACGAGCTTCCGCATGACCTGCGGCCTGGTGATGCCCGACGCGGGACGCGTGCTCCTCGACGACGCCGAGATCACGCACTGGCCGATGTTCAAGCGGTCGCGGGACGGCGGCATGGGCTATCTCGCCCAGGAGCAGAGCGTGTTTCGCAAGCTCACGGTCGAGCAGAACCTGCTCGCGATCATGGAGCTCGTGGGCATGGACCGCAAGGAGCGCCGCCGGCGGTGCGAGGAGCTGCTGGAGCAGTTCGACATCGTGAAGATCCGCCGCTCGCGGGCCCACTACATCTCGGGCGGCGAGAAGCGGCGGTTGGAGATCGCCCGCTGCCTGGTCACCGAGCCGCGGATCATCCTCCTCGACGAGCCGTTCACCGGCATCGATCCGGTCACCATCCACTCGATCCAGAAGATCATCCGCAGCCTGCGCGACGACGGAATCTCGATCCTGATCACCGACCACCGCGAGCGGGAGACGCTGGCGATCACCGACCGCAGCTACGTGATCCGCGCAGGCCAGGTGCTGTGCCACGGCACGGCGCACGAGGTGCTCAACAACCCCGACGCCAAGAAGTATTACTTCGGGGAGAGCCCTGGCGTGGTGGAGGCGGCCTGATGCGGCTCACCCGCCGCGGTTGAGGGCGATGCCCTTGAGCGTGAGCACGGAGCCGACCGACATCAGCGCCAGGCCCAGCCAACGTGGCGGTTCGACGACCTTGCGGCCCGGGCCGTTGCCCCACAGCGACTGCTGCTGGACCGGCCCGCCTCCCATCTGCGCGGAGACGAAGTGACTCGACCGCTCGCTGAGCGTGAACGACTCGACCAACCGGAACTGGACCCCCGTGAGGAACAGCAGCAGTCCGGCGACGAGGATGGCTTGGTGTTTCATGGGTCTGCGACGCGGCGGCGCGGAACGGGCCGGACCGCCTCGTTGGAGGTCTTCGATCGGCCGGGGCGTCCGGCTGAAGTCCGACGCACGGGCGACCGGCCGTAGGGATCGTGCCGGTCGCGCACGCTCACGCGGTGCGTCGGGAACGGACGAGGGCGAGCAGCGCCCGCTGCGGTTCGACGAACTTGTCGATCCCTTCGCGCATCAACACGTCCTCCAGACGGGCCATGTCCACCGCGACGTCGAGTTCGGCGAGCACGTCCGCCGCCGGCAGCCGGTCGACCTGGCGGTCGAACGACCGGGCCGGATCGTCGGCGGCGTCGTTCGTGGCGGGTGGATTCGTCTGGATGTCGGACCCCGCCAGCGCGGCGACGTAGCGGCAGGGATCGACCCCCGCCTGCTTCACGCCGGTGCTCGCGAAGACGATCTCCTGGGACAGCGGCGTGGGGTGCGCCTGCCAGAACGCCTGGTTTTCACGCCACATCCGCTTGGCATTGGCGATGGCCAGCATGCCCTGCGCGGCCGGCGACAGGCCCGGCACATGCTTCTCGGTGTAGACGTCGATGCGCGAGACGAAGACGCTGTAGACGCTCTTGAAGGTGTCGAGAGCGGGACGTCGCGACGCGCCGCGCCAGATCGCATCGCGGGCCCGCTCGTACTGCGGTCGCGTGAAGATCAGCGTCACGTTCAGCGGCACGCCGGCCGCAGCCAGGGGCTCGAGCGCCCGGATACCGGCCGGCGTGGCGGGCACCTTGATCATGCGATTGCAGTGTCCGGCCGCCCAGCGGGTGCCGAGCGCGACATAGCGGGCCACCCGCTCGTCGTCGGACAGGCCACCGTGCGGATCCTCGAGGAGCGGATCGAGCTCGAAGCTCACCCAGCCGTCGTCGCCTCCCGACGTCTCCCAGACCTCCCGAAACACCTCCTGCGCACCGCGCACCAGGTCGTCGGTGAGCGTCCAGGCGATCGTGTCGTCGTCGTCGCCGGCGGCGACGCGCTCCGCGATCCGGCGGTCGAAGCGTCCGGTCTTGATGAGGTCGGAAATGATGACCGGGTTGCTCGTGGCCCCGGTCGCGCCCGCCGCCCTCGCCTTCCGGACGAGGTCGGGATCGACCGAATCGAGCCAGAGTTTCGTGCCGCTGGCGACGAGCGAGGCGAGTCCGGTTGGCACTGTGACGACTCCTTGGAATGCTGGCAAACGGGGATGGGTGGGGTGGATCGTGACGATTGGGAGGAAAATTTCTGTTGGCCGGGCGACAGCGATGTCGAAGAAGTGTAGCGACTATGACGGTCATGCCGGCAACCGCGGCCTGCGGATGGACAACCGACGTGCGATTCTCCCTCTCGACACCGCTGCTGACGCTCGCGAGCCTGGTCGGCCTCGTGGCCCTCGGAGCGGCCGTGGCTCGGGCGGAGGACGTGGCGCCGACCGAGTTTGCCGACCTCGTCGGCTCCGAGTCGGCCGCTGCCGAGGTGCTCGACATCCCCAGCGTGGTCGCGGACGGGTCCCCGGTGCCCGGCACGGAGAAGGTGATCTCCGACCGGCCGCTCGGCGAGGCCGAGGCGGTCGATGCCGCGGACCCGGTCACCGGCCCGTTCAGTCGGGCCCTCGACGGCATGCGGCTCGACGAGTTGGAGATGGATGAGATGCCCTTCGAGGCATCCAGCGGCGACTGGTTCTCGAACGGCCAGTGGTACGGCTCGGCGGAGATGCTGTGGTTCGACCGCAGCCGCAACTACCGCCGCCTGATCGGCTACGACGCGACCGGCAAAGGTCCGACGCCGACGAATCGGCTGCCGGTGGGCAGCTTCACCACCACCGGCATCCCGTTCCCGCTCGCCCCGGGGGCCCGGATCACGCTGGGCGAGTATCTCGGCCGCGACTATCTCGACCGCGATCAGTCGCTCGAGATGACCTA
Organism: Planctomycetia bacterium; assembly: GCA_009923125.1. Classification (GTDB taxonomy): domain Bacteria; phylum Planctomycetota; class Planctomycetia; order Pirellulales; family UBA1268; genus RGVT01. The sequence continues at coordinate 1,595 of RFUD01000081.1, read as the reverse complement.
CTACGGCGGGTTCGCGTTCTACCAGCAGGATCAATACAACGCGATTCCGCGGTCGTTCCTGGTGACGCCGCTGACCGTCAGGCTGCCCGGCTTCAGCGGGGCGCAGACCTACGAAACCACCCACAACTCGATCTTCAACAGCATGGAGTGGAACTACAAGCTCCACCGCCGCCTCGGCCGGGATCAGCTCGTGATGTCGCCCAACGGCAGCTGGTCGCGGCATGCCGAGCGCGCCTGGCTGCCGGCGCTGATCATCGGCACGCGGGTGGCGAACGTGAACGAGACCTTCACCTTCGCCAGCCGGCGAAACGACGTCGACACCAGCCAGTTCGCCGGCAACTACCTGATCGACACGCAGAACTGGCTGTGGGGCATGAACCTCGGCGGCGAGTTGATCAGCCAGAACGAGTTCTACTTCTGGGGGCTCCGCGGGCGGGCCACGCCGGCGCTGAGCTTCACGGCCAATCAGCAGACCGCCAACGGCGTGGACACGCTGACGACGCTCCCCAATCCGAATCCGCCGCCCGCCACGATCACCAACCCGTTCACGCAGGGATCGTTCAGCCGCGCGACGTCGCAGCAGCAGCTGGTCCCGGGATTCGTCGGCGATCTGTCGCTGTTCGCCGGCTGGAACGTCACGCCCAACTTCGCCGTCAAGGTCGGCTACGACTTTCTGTGGGTGGCCGGCATCGCGACGGCCACGCGGCAGTTCAATCTCGACAACGTGCGGCAGGATTCGCACGACGGTGGCGGCCAGATCTTCTACAACGGTCTGTCGTTCGGGTGCGAAGGCAGCTGGTAGCGGGCGGGCGGCAGGCGCCGCCGTCACGCCTGCGCGATCACCACGGCGGCCGCCTGGCCGGTCGAGCAGAGGTTGACCGCCACGGCGGTGCCCGGCCGGCCGGCGAGCGGTTCGCCCGTCACGACGTTCACCGGACAGGCCGGGTCGGGCGTGTCGTGGTTGAGCGTGGCCGGCACGAGTCCGCGCTCGAGGCCGAGGACGCTGGCCGCGAACTCGACCGCGCCGCCACCGGCTCCGAGATGTCCGAACAGGCTCTTGGGCGCGGTCACCGGCACCGCGTTGAGTTCCGCGTGGATCGCGGCCGCTTCCGCCCTGTCCATGTCGATGGTGCCGACGCCGTGGGCGTTGACGTGGCCGATCGCGTCCGGATGCAGATCGGCTTCCGCGAGCGAAGCGCGGAGCGCCTGCCTGAGCGACGAACCGCTCACCCCCGCGCGCCGGGCCCGTGGCTCGCAGCGTGACGCCCAGGCGAGGAGTCGGCCGTGGATCTCCGCGCCGCGTGCCTCGGCATGCGCCCGCGACTCGAGCACGATGGCCGCCGCACCCTCGCCGTTGACGAGGCCGTCGCGGTGGAGATCGAAGGGGCGGCAGGCGCGGCGGAAGTCGTCGGCCCGGTGCGACAGCAGCGCGTCCCCACGGGCCACGAGCGCCGTCGGATGGAGCCGGCAGCCCGTCCCGCCGGTGAGCATCACGTCGGCCCAGCCGCGCTGGATCACCGCCGCGGCCTCGGCGATGGCCAGCAGGCTCGACACGTCGCCCAGCACGATCGAGTTGTTCGGGCCACGGGCGTCGT
>RFUD01000009.1 GCA_009923125.1 Planctomycetia bacterium | reverse complement strand
GTGTCTCCGGTCGGGGCCACGCCCCTCCCTCCGACACACCACGCGGACTGTTCCCCAACTCTCTCATGAGTGCTGGTATAGAAACCGGGAAGGGGTCAACGGCGGCGCATGGGGTGCACGGACGGTTCCTCGAGGCGTCGCCCTGAGCTTCCGGGCACCATCGTACGCCCGGAGCGCGCCGTCAGCCCGGGTCGAACGCGGAGGCTGCGAATTCGGGCAGCAGCGGCGCCTCGGCGTCGTCGTGTCCGGAGGCCGGCGGGAAACTGCCCATCCCCACGAGTTCGATCCGGCCGTCGAGATGCTCGACGAGGGCCGAGCAGTGCTCGATCCAGTCGCCGCAGTTGTAGTAGTCGATGCCGTCGATCTTCCGGATGGCGGGCACGTGGATGTGGCCACAGACCACGCCACTACAGCCCGCGAGCCGCGTGTGCCTGGCCACGAAGTGCTCGAAGTCGTTGACGAAGTTCACCGCCCGCTTGACCTTGCTCTTGAGCGTGGCGCTCAGCGACCAGTAGGGGAACCCGAGCGCCTTGCGGGCGGCGTTCAGCCAGGCGTTGGCATGGAGGGCGAGCGTGTAGGCGTGGTCGCCGAGGTGATAGACCCAGGCCGCGTGCCGCGTGAGATGATCGAAGCAGTCGCCGTGGATCACGAGCAGCCGCCGGCCGTCGACCGTGACGTGCACGAACTGGTCGGCAAGTTCCATGTGGCCGAAGGTGTGTGGCGAGAACCCGCGCAGGAACTCGTCGTGGTTCCCCGTGACGTAGAACACCCTCGTGCCGCGCTTGAGCATGCCGAGGACGCGGCGAATCACGAAGCTCGCCGTGTCGGTCCACACGAAGTTCCGCTTCAGCTTCCAGCCGTCGATGATGTCGCCGACGAGATACAGCCGGTCGGGCTCGAGACGCCCGAGAAAGTCGAACAGATCCTGCGTGCGGGAGAACCCGCACCCGAGATGCACGTCGGAGATGAACAGTGCACGGACTCGCAAGGCATCACCTCACTGCGACGTGATCGATGCTACTCAGGGCATCGGTATTTCGGCAGCGCGAGAAATGGTGAGATTTGCGTGAGGGGGAGCGTGGCAGGCCCCTTCCCCCCTCGGGATTGTTCCGTATGCTGGCGGACGTTTCGCGGGTTTTCCACACGGTCCGGTCCCCCGGGGAGTTCCTCATGCCGAATTTTGCCATCCGCCTCGCCTGGTTGTGTGTCGGGATCGTCCTGTTGCCGGGGGCCCGCCCCGCCGTGGCCGCCGAGCAGCCCAACATCCTCGTGATCTGGGGCGACGACATCGGCACCTGGAACGTCAGCCACAACAGCCGCGGCATGATGGGCTACCGCACGCCCAACATCGACCGGATCGCCCGCGAGGGCGTCTCGTTCACCGACTACTACGGCCAGCAGAGTTGCACCGCCGGCCGGGCGGCGTTTCTCGGGGGCAACTGCCCGGTCCGCACCGGGATGACGAAGGTGGGCCTGCCGGGCGCGAAAGAGGGCTGGCAGAAGACCGACGTCACGATCGCGACGGTGCTCAAGAGCCTCGGCTACGCCACAGGCCAGTTCGGCAAGAACCACCAGGGGGACCGCGACGAGCACCTGCCGACCATGCACGGGTTCGACGAGTTCTTCGGCAACCTCTACCACTTGAACGCCGAGGAAGAGCCCGAGCATCGCGACTATCCCGGCGACATGAAGCTCGCGAACGGCAAGACATTTCGCGAGACGTATGGCCCCCGCGGCGTGCTCAAGTGCAAGGCCGACGGCAAGGGCGGCCAGACGATCGAGAACACCGGACCGCTCACCCGCAAGCGGATGGAGACGATCGACGAGGAGACGCTCGCGGCCGCCAAGGACTACATCCAGCGTCAGGTGAAGGGCGGCAAACCGTTCTTCTGCTGGTGGAACGCCACGCGGATGCATTTCCGCACCCATGTGAAGGCCGAAAGCCTGGGGAAGAGCGGCCAGGACGAGTACTCCGACGGCATGGTCGAGCACGACCGTCACGTGGGCGTCCTGCTCGCGGCGCTCGACGAGCTCGGCATCGCCGACAACACGATCGTGCTCTACTCCACCGACAACGGGCCCCACTACAACACGTGGCCGGACGCGGGCACGACGCCGTTCCGCAGCGAGAAGAACTCCAACTGGGAGGGGGCGTACCGCGTGCCGGCGTTCGTCCGCTGGCCCGGGAGGTTTCCAGCCGGAGTGACGCTCAACGGCATCGTGGCGCACGAGGACTGGCTGCCGACGTTCGCCGCCGCGGCGGGAGATCCGGCCGTCAAGGAGAAGCTCGCGAAGGGCGTGTCGCTGGCCGGCCGGCAGTACCGCAACTTCATCGACGGCTACGACCAGCTCGCGTACCTGGCGGGCAAGGCGGAGCAGTCGCCGCGGAACGAGTTCTTCTACGTCAACGACGACGGGCAGATCGTGGCCATCCGCTATTCCGACTGGAAGGCGGTGTTCCTCGAGAACCGCGCGGAGGCGTTCGAGGTGTGGCGCGAGCCGTTCACCGAGTTGCGCGTGCCGTTGCTTTTCAACCTGCGGCGCGATCCGTTCGAGAAAGCCCAGCACAACGCCACGGTCTACAACGACTGGTTCCTCGACCACGCCTTCGTGGCGGTGCCACTGCAACAGATCGCCGGGCGGTTTCTCATGACCATGAAGGAGTTTCCGCCGAGCCAGACGCCGGGCTCCTTCAATCTCGACAAGATCCAGAAGCAACTCGAGACCGGAATGGGCGGGCGATGATGGCCATGGGTCCGGGTCCGGCCGGACTCACGGCCCGCCCACGGACGCCCGGACCTTCTCGAGCTTCTCGGGCGGCAGGAGACCGTGCGTGAGCATGCGGCCGCGGCCGGGCGGCGAGAGCCAGACGACGAGGCCGCGGGCGGCGAGGGCGTCGAGATGGCGGCGCAGCGACGGCAGGTCGGGGATGTCGTCCATCCGGCTGGCGCGGCCGCGGAGGCTGCCTTCGGTCTGTTCGCCGCGCAGCAGGAGTTCGGCCAGGATCGCCAGTTCCTCCTTGCCCACGGCCAGCCACTCGTAGGCGAGGTGGCGATAGCGGGCGAGGCTCCCGTTGCCGAACACCTCCGCCACCGCCCCGAGGGTCCGCAGGCTCGTGATCGCCTTCATCACCTGCTCTTCGTCGAGGCTCATTTCCGGGTCGCGGTTGCTCTTCTGGTTGCAGCCGTTGACGAGCGCGTTGAGCGACAGCGGATACTGGTCGGGCGTCGTCTTCGCCTTCTCGACGAGCGTGCCCAGCACGCGCCGTTCGGCGGCGTCGAGCGGACGAATCGTCGCCTGGGCATCAGGGTCCGTCATGATGATCCTCACGGCCGATATGCGGTGGAACTCGTGCGTAGTAGCATACCGGCCAATTCCAGATGCTGTGGCATGTGGACAGCATCTGGACAGTTCAGTGCAGCGAGGGAGGACATACGTTGTTTTCTCGTGTCGTGTTGATCACGACCATGCTCGTCGCTGTGGCATCACCGTGGGCCTCGATGAACGGTGCCGAGGCTGAGGGCCTGCGGGGACGATTCGTGCAGGGTGTGTTTGAGTCGGGCACGATCTTCCCCGGCACGCGGCGGGAGTGGTCGGTGTATGTGCCGGCCGAATACACGGGGGCGGAGCCGGCGCGGCTGATGGTGTTTCAAGACGGGCCCGCCTACGTGAAGCCGGATGGGCCGTACCGCGTGCCGCGGGTGTTCGACGAGCTGATCGCCAAGGGGGAGATGCCCGTCACGATCGCCGTGCTCGTGACCCCGGGCACGATTCCCGCCACGCGGCCGGGTGCGAAGGATCGGAGCAACCGCTCCTTCGAATACGACTCGCTCGGCGACCGTTACGCCCGGTTCCTCGTCGAGGAACTCCTGCCGGTGGCGCTCGACGGCCTGAAGGTGTCGGCCGACCCGCGGCACCGCGCGATCTGTGGCCAGTCGTCGGGCGGCATCTGCGCGTTCACCGTCGCCTGGGAGCGGCCCGACCAGTTCGGTCGCGTGATGAGCCACATCGGCAGTTTCACCGACATCCGTGGCGGCTACGGGTATCCGGTGCTCGTGCGGAAGACGAAGGACAAGCCCAAGCCGATCAAGGTGTATCTCCAGGATGGCCGCGACGATCTCGACAACCTGTTCGGGAGCTGGCCGCTCGGCAACGCCGACCTCGCAGCCTCCCTTGCCTTCGCCGGCTACGACCACCGCTTCGAACTGACCGACGGCGGGCACAACGGGAAGGCGGCGGGCGCGATCTTCGCCGAGGGCCTGCGGTGGTTGTGGTCCGACGCGCCGCCACGGCCGGCAGCCCGTGTCGAGGCCGAGAAGCCGGGCAAGTGGGAGCCGCATCCGCTCGCCGTGCCCAACGACAAAGTGCCGAAGGGCCGCGTGGAGCGGATGCCCCCGTTCGAGTCGAAGATCTTTCCGGGCACGGTGCGCGACTGGGCGATCTATGTGCCGGCGCAGGCCCGGCCGGACGTGCCGGCGGCCCTGATGGTGTTCCAGGACGGCCACGGCTATCTCAAGACCGACGGCCAGTGGCGCGTGCCCGTCGTGTTCGACAACCTCATCGCCAGCGGGAAGATGCCGCCGACGGTGGCGGTGTTCGTCGATCCCGGGCATGAACAGGCGAAGGAGAAGCCGCAGAGCCCGTGGAAGAATTCGAACCGGTCGCTCGAGTACGACTCGCTCGGCGACCGCTATGCCCGGTTTCTGCTCGAGGAGATCCTGCCCGAGGTGGCGAAGCAGCAGCCGCTGACGACCGACCCGGCACTGCGGGCGATCTGCGGTGCGAGTTCGGGCGGCATCTGCGCGTTTACGGTCGCCTGGGAGCGGCCCGACCAGTTCGGCCGCGTGCTCTCCACGATCGGCAGCTTCACCGGGCTCCGCGGCGGGAATGCCTATCCGTCGCTCGTGCGGAAGACGGAGCCCAAGCCGATCCGCGTGTACCTCGCCGACACGAGCGGCGACCTCGACAACCCGTTCGGCAGCTGGCCGCTTGCCAACAAGCAGATGGCGGCCGCGCTCGAGTTCATGGGGTATGACGTGCGGTTCGACTGGGCGGAGGGCTATGCCCACGATGCCCACCATGCAAGCCGGCTGTTTCCCGATGCACTCGCGTGGCTTTGGCGGAGCGAACAGCGTGCGCCAGCGCGAGCCGTGCAGCCCGATCTTCCCGGCGACATGGCGCTCCGCCGGCTCCTGATTCCGGGAGGCGGCTGGGACCTCGTGGCGGGCGACCTCGGCTTCGCCGACGCCCCCTGCGCAGACGCCGACGGCAATTTCTATTTCTGCGACATGAAGGCTCCGGTCGTCTATCGGATCGCCGCGGCCGACGGCACGCGCACGACGATCGCCTCGGAGGCGGTGAGCGGCCTCGAATTCGGCCCCGACGGCCGCCTGTATGGGTGCAACGGGCCGAAGAAGCGGCTGATCGCGATCGATCCGGCCACCGGCCGGGTCGAGGAAGTCGCCGGCGACCTCGCCCCCAACGATCTCGCGATCCTGCCCGACGGCACGCTCTACGTCACCCAGACGGGCAAGTGGGAGGTGACGCGGATCGACGCCCAGACCGGCGTGAAGACGGTCGCTGACACGGGGATCACGGGGCCCAACGGGATCGCGCTCTCGAATGACGCCGGAACGCTCGCCGTCTCCGACTACAAGGGTGGGCACACGTGGACGTTTCGTGTGGGAACCGACGGCACGCTCGACGCGAAGATGCCGACGATGGAGATGCGCCGGCCGATCGACCCCAAAGGCGAGTTCAAGTTCCACGAGCCGCCGCCGCTCGCCTCTGCGTCGGGCGGTGACGGGATGGCGGTCGACCGGGCGGGGCGATGGTACGTGACGTCGGCCCTGGGCGTGCAGGTGTTCGACCCGACGGGCCGGCTCTGCGGCGTGCTGCCGAAGCCGCGGCCCGACAAGCCGCTCACGAGTTGCGTCCTCGCCGGCCCGAACCGCGACCACCTCTATGTCACGAACGGCGACGCCATCTTCCGGCGGAAACTCGCCGTGGACTGACATCGATGGCCGGGGCTGGGGTAGAGTAGGGGAAATCCACTCCGCCATGACGATCTGCCTGCTCAAGTCGAAAATTCATCGTGCCACGGTCACGGGCGCCTCGGTCGATTACGAAGGCAGCCTCACGATCGCGGCCGATCTCGCCGAACGCGTGGGGCTGCGGCCCTACGAGCGGATTCTCGTGGGCAACATGGCCAACGGCGAGCGGTTCGAGACCTACGTGATCTACGGCAAGGCCGGCTCGGGGGCGATCGAACTCAATGGTGCAACGGCTCACCTGGGCAACATCGGCGACCGGCTGACGATCATGTCGTTCGCGTGGTTCGACGAGGCCGCTGCCGCTGGGCACTCCCCGGCAGTGGTCGTGCTCGATGAGAAGAACGGCGTGGCCCGCGGCTAGCGTCAGGCCAGCAGGTCGGGGATCACATGGGCGTGCTCGACGCCCGTGAGCTTCTGGTCGAGGCCCAGGTGGCGGTACGTGAACCGCTGGTGGTCGAACCCGAGCAGCTGCAGCACCGTGGCGTGGAAGTCGCGGATGTGCACCGGATCCTTCACGATGTTGTAGGAGAAGTCGTCGGTCTCGCCGTAGATCTGTCCCGGCCGGGCGCCGCCGCCGGCCATCCACATCGTAAAGCAGCGGGGATGGTGGTCGCGGCCGTAGTTCTCCTTCGAGAGGCCGCCCTGGGAGTAGACCGTGCGGCCGAACTCGCCGCCCCAGATGATCAGCGTCTCATCCAACAGTCCGCGGGCCTTGAGGTCCTGGATCAGCCCCGCGCAGGCCTGGTCGATGTCCTTGCAGCCGCTCTTGAGCCGGCCGACCACGTTGGCGTGGGTGTCCCAATGGTTGAGATACAGCTGCACGAACCGCACGCCCCTCTCCACCATCCGCCGGGCCATGAGCACGGAATTGGCGAACGAGCCGGGGTTCTTCACGTCGTCGCCGTAGAGGGCGAGCGTGCTCTCCGACTCGCTGGCGATGTTCGTGAGATCAGGCACGCTCGACTGCATGCGGAAGGCCATTTCGTATTGGGCGATCCGGGTGCGCGTCTCGGGGTCACCGATCTGCTCGAGCGTGCGCTGGTTGAGGGCCTGGAGGCCGTCGAGCGTCTTGCGACGGACTTCCGCGGAAACGCCCGTGGGATTGTTGATGTAGAGGATCGGGTCACCGGCACTGCGGAAGCTCACGCCGGCGTATTCGCCCGGGAGGTACCCACTCGACCAGAGCCGGGCCCCGATCGCCTGCGGCTGCTCGGGCTTGCTCGACCGGGCCACAAGGACGACGAACGTGGGCAGGTCCTTGTTGAGGCTGCCAAGACCGTAGCTCGTCCACGAGCCCAGGCAGGGGCGGCCCACGATCTGGTTGCCGGTCTGCATGTAGCAGATCGCCGGCTCGTGATTGATCGCCTCGGTGTGCATGCTCCGGATGAAGCACATCTCATCGACCATCTTCGCCGTGTGCGGCAGGAGCTCGCTCACCCACATCCCGCTCTTGCCGTGCTGGGCGAACTTGAACACCGACGGCGCGATCGGAAACCGCTTCTGGCCGCTCGTCATCGTGGTGAGACGCTGGCCGTTGCGGATGCTCTCGGGGAGATCCTTGTCGTACCACTCGTCCATCTTCGGCTTGTAGTCGTAGAGATCCTGCTGGGGCGGGCCGCCCACCATGTGCAGGTAGATCACATGCTTCGCCTTGGGGGCGAAGTGCGGGCCGATGGCGCCGGGCACGCGATCAATGGCGACGGCCGCTGACCCCGTCGAAGCGTTGGCAAAGGCCCGGTCTTCACCGAGCAGTGACGCGAGCGCCGCACCGCCGAGCAGGTGGCTGCCCTGTTCGAAAAACCGCCTACGGGTGAGGTTCAGGCCAAGCTCATCGAGCGGCGAGCGCATCGGGGGGGGCATGATGCTGCGGTTCCTCCTACTTGCAGAGCACTTCGTCGAGGTTCATGAGTTCGTTCGTGAGCATCGTCCAGCTCGCGAGTTGGACGGCATCCGCGGCCCGTGGTTTCGAAGCGCCCACGGCAATCAGCTTCGCAGCCTCATCCGGGTGCGTTTTGTACCACTCCGTCAGTTCCGCGAGCGACTTCTTCACGAGCGTTGCTTCGTCGGCGGCCAGCGGCCGTGCGAGGAGACGCTCGGCGATGAACTCGAGCCGGGCGTCGTCGTTGTCGCCGCCGAGTTCGAGCGCCCGGTCGGCGAGGAACCGCGCCGCTTCGACGAATTGCGGATCGTTGAGCGTGACAAGTGCCTGGAGTGGAGTGTTCGTTCGCTCCCGCTTCACACAGCAACTCTCCCGCGACGGCGCATTGAAGATCTCCATCGAGGCGGGCGGCGCCGACCGCTTCCAAAACCAATACATGCTGCGCCGGTAGAGACCCTCGCCCTGATCGGGCTTGTAGTGACGCGTGTTGCTGTTGTCCATCGCCACGGCCTCCCAGACGCCCTCGGGCTGGTAGGGCCGCACGCTCGGGCCGCCGATCTGCTTCACGAGCAGGCCGCTGGCCGCGAGGGCGTAGTCACGCACCATCTCGGCGTCGATTCGGAATCGTGGCCCGCGGGAGAGCAGGCGATTCGCATTGTCCTTGGCGAGCTTGTCGGGCGTGGTCGCCGCGCTCTGGCGGTAGGCCGCACTCGTCACCATGAGTCGGAACAGTGTTTTCACGTCCCAGCCGCCTTCGCGGAACTCGACGGCCAGCCAGTCAAGGAGTTCCGGGTGGCTCGGAAGTTCGCCCGTGATCCCGAAATCGCCGCTCGTGCGGACGAGCCCCGTGCCGAACACTTCCTGCCAGAACCGGTTCACCGTCACGCGGCTCGTGAGCGGATGCTCCTGAAGCAAAAGCCATTGGGCGAGGCCGAGCCGGTTCTTCGGCAGGCTTTCGGGAAACGGCGGCAGGATGTCGGGCGTGTCGGGCTGCACCTCGTCCTTCCGCTTGTCATACTCGCCGCGGTCGAGGATGAAGGCCTTCGCCATCTCCGGCTTCTCCTGCATCACATGCGCGATCGTGCCCCGCTTGCGGATGGCGGTGCTCTCGGCCTCGAGTTTTGCGGCGGCCGCCGTCGCCTGCTTGAATGGCTCGTCGAACGTCGCCAGCCACCAGTCGTAGATGCTGCCGGCCGCCTTGGGCCGCTCGGCGGCGGGGAGTTTCACGATGTCGGCGATCGTTTGCGCCCGCGACAGCCCCTCGACCTCGCCCGCGGAGAGGCCGCGGCCCCAGATCGTGACGCCCGCGAGGCCGACGCCATGGGCGGCCGCTCCGGGCGAGCGGCTGCCGACTGTGAGCGGCGTCTCGACGCGGATCGAGTGCTTCTTGAACTTGTTGTTTTCGACGTTCGGCTTCTGCTGGAGCTTGCCGTCGTAGTGGATCTTCACGCCCTCGGCCTTGCCGGAGCCGTCATACGTCACCGCCACGAGCGTCCACTCATCGGCCTTGAGTTGATCCTTCGCCACGATCTTGAAGGCGTCGTCGGGCCAGGCATGCGCGAAATGCATGCCCACCTTGCGGCCCTGTACCCAGATGTCCCAGCCGCGGTAGGCCTTCGCATCGTCCATCCGGGCAACCACTGCGTAGTTCGAGTCGTTGGCCGGCGGTCGGAGCCAGAACGAAACGCTGAATGCCTGGTCGTGCTCGAAGTCGCCGGCGTTCGGAATCTCCGTCGCCCGGCCATCAAGCAGCGCTGCGGGCGCACCGTTGGGACCCGGCTGCCAGGTGGTGGCGGCCGTGAGTGGCAGATCACTCTCCTTGCCGACGAGTTTCACGCGGGCGGTGGCCCCCTGCCCTTCCGCAAGCGGCAGATCGACGAGCGGTGTGTCCTGCGGGAGAGACTTGGCAACGACCGACAGGTCGGCTGCTTGGACCCACGCGTCGAACGCAGGCTTTGCATCCTTCTTGCGGGCCTCGACCGCGGCCTTGGCGATGGGAATCTCCTGTTCGAGCACGCGGAAGCGCGGACGGTCCTCGGGCTTGGGCACCGGCAGGATCGGTGGCGTGTCCTTGACGTTGCCGTCCATGGGGTTTTGTGTGGTGTTATTGAAGAATGCCGAGAGTTCGTAGAACTCCTTCTGGGAGAGCGGATCGAACTTGTGGTTGTGGCAGACGGCGCACCCGGCCGTGAGCCCCATCCAGACCGCGGCCGTCGTCTCCGTACGATCCCGTGTGTAGAGCACGGCGTACTCCTCGGGAATCACACCGCCTTCATTCGTCGTGATGTTGCAGCGGTGGAAACCGCTGGCGATCTTGTTGTCGAGGATCTGGTCGGGCGTGGCGTTTGGCCCATGGTCCTGCACGAGGTCGCCGGCCAGTTGCAGGATCGTGAACTGATCGAACGGCACGTTGCGGTTGAAGGCGTTGATCACCCACTGCCGGTAGGTCCACATCTCGCGCTCGTTGTCGATGTGGATGCCGTGCGTGTCGCCGTAGCGGGCGTAGTCGAGCCAATGACGGCCGCGATGCTCGCCCCATTCGAGGCTTGCCAGGAGCGTATCGACGAACCGTTCGTAGGCATCGGGGTGCGGGTCGTGCACGAAGGCATCGACGAGCGCCGGCTCCGGTGGCAGGCCGGTGAGGTCGAGCGCGAGCCGGCGTTCGAGCACGTGCGTCGGCGCCCCGGGCGACGGCGACAGCCCCCTGGCGGCGAGTTTGGCCTCGATGAAGGCATCGATCGGATTCGTGCCGGGGGCCGCGGCGGGCACGGCCGGCCGCGCGAGCGGCGCATAGGCCCAGTGCGGCTCGTAGACGGCGCCCTCCGCCACCCAGCGTCGGAACAACTCCTTCTGGGCGTCGGTCAGCGGCTTGTGGGCCGACTCCGGCGGCATCGGATCATCCTCGTCGAAGATCCGCTTGATGATCTCGCTTGCGTCCGGGTCGCCCGGCACGATCGGCAGCACGCCGCCGTCGGTCTCCTTGAGCGCCGCCTCGCGCACATCGAGCCGCATGCCCGCCTCGCGTGTCGTGGCGTCGTTGCCATGACAGTGGAAGCAGGTGTTCGACATGATCGGCCGGATGTCGCGATTGAACGACACCGGCTCGACGGCCGAGGCGGTCGGGCAGCAGAGAGCCACCGCCAGAAGCAGCGCGGCGACGGCACCACGGGCCGATCTGGCTGAGCGATTTGCCATTGGATCGGACTCCACTGGAAAACGCCCGCGTCGCCGTCGGCCCCGATGGGATCGACGCGGACCCGCATCGCCAGCGGGTCGATCAGCGGACAAACCTCATAAGTATATCGTCCGGATCGCGGGTGAGGATCCACGGCGAAATCCGGCTCGGTGCTGGCCGTGCCCCCGAGCCTCCCCAACTGGAAATGGGAGAGGCGAGGGGTTACCCCTGCCGTCGAGACGGCGTATGTGACCAGCGTAGGCATGGATGCCGGAGCGCAGGCACATCCGAGTGAGCCGAAGCCTGGAGGGCGAAGGCGAACGTCCGGCGAGACGGTACGGGGTAACCCCGCGCCGGCGCGCCAGAGTCGACCCTCAGTCTAAGAAGCCGCTGAGCTCTTCGCTGCGGGCCGGGGCCTGCAGCTTGCGGACGGCCTTGGCCTCGATCTGCCGGATGCGCTCACGCGTCACCTTGAAGATGTGGCCGACCTCCTCGAGCGTGTAGCTGTAGCCGTCGCCCAGGCCGTAGCGGAGCTTGATGATCTCGCGCTCGCGGTACGAAAGGCTCTTGAGCACCTTCGCGATCCGGTTGCGGAGCATCTCTTGCGCGGCACCGACGGCCGGGTTTTCAGCGCCGGTGTCGGGGAGCAGGTCGCCGAAGTGGCTGTCCTCGCTGTTGCCCACCGGGCGGTCGAGGCTGATCGGGTAGCGGCTCATGGCCGTCACGCGACGCGTCTCGTCCACCGGCGTGCCGGCGCGGGCGGCGATCTCCTCGATCGTCGGCTCACGGCCGTACTCCTGGAGGAGCGTGCGGGCCACGTTGCGGACGCGGCTCATCGTCTCCACCATGTGCACCGGAATGCGGATCGTCCGGCTCTGGTCGGCCACCGCGCGGGTGATCGCCTGCCGGATCCACCACGTGGCGTAGGTGCAGAACTTGAAGCCGCGGCGGTACTCGAACTTGTCCACGGCCCGCATCAGGCCCGCGTTGCCTTCCTGGATGAGATCGAGGAAGGACAGGCCGCGGTTGCGGTACTTCTTGGCGATCGACACCACGAGTCGGAGGTTGCCCTCGGAGAGACCGCGCTTCGCCTTCTGGTAGCGGGCGTAGATCTCCCGGATCTCGTTCATCCGCCGCTTGAGGCTCGCGGGCGTCTCCTGGCATGCCTTGAGGATCATCCGGTACTCGTCCACGAGCTTCTGGCGGGCGGACGGGGGCTGCTTCGACTTCTTATGGGCCTCGATCTTCGACTTCAGCTCGCGGACCCGGGCCACGAAGCCCTCCAGGGTCGGGATCAGCGACTCGATCCGCTGCGTGCGCAGGCCCAGTTCCTCGATCAGTCGGACACAGCGCCGCCGACGGCGGCCGAGCCGGGCCCAGGCCTCACGCCGCTCCGCCATCTTCCGCTTCTTCGAGAGCGCGATCCGATAATCGGCCTTGTTCTGCTTGAGCAGCACCTCGAGCGTGCGCAGGTTGTGCGGCAGCCGGCCGAGGATCTGGTCTTTCTCCAGCCGGTCGGTCACCGACACCTGCACGGTGCGGTCGAACGGGAGTTCGCCACGCTGCACCCGGGAGAGCACCTTGAACGCCTGCTGGCAGACGTACTCGCACTCGAGCAGTTTGGCGCGGAACTGGGCCCGGGTGGTTTCGATCTGGCGGGCCAGGTGGATCTCCTGGGCGCGGGTGAGCAGGGGGATCTCGCCCATCTGCGTCAGGTACATGCGCACGGGGTCGTCCGACCAGTTCTCCACCTGCTCGAGCAGCGACTCCTCCGCTTCGCCGGAGCCGTCGACCTCGGCCTCCGTCTCGGCCTCGGCCTCGATCTCTCCCTCGGCGAGCGCGCCGGCGTCCTCGTCAACGAGCAGGTCGGCGTCCGCCTCTTCGGCATCGACCACCTTGACCGTCAGGTCCTCCACTTCCTGGGGATTGGAGACGACGTCGTCCTCGAGTTCATCCAGCAGCGAATCGTACAAGGCTGTGCTCCTTCAGGGATCGAGAGGCCCGGACCACGAGGCCGGGCATTCCATCGGGGTGCCGCTCCGGTTGCATCCCGTCGTCAGGCCGACTGCATCTTTCGGGTGGCCGTCAGTGTGATTCAAGGCGCGACCAAATCCAGTGGTCAAAAAAACAGCGGGACGCCGGGCCGCGGGGGTGAACTGGGGGAACTGCGGGCCCGAACGTGGAAAGATGCGAGGCATCGGCTGAGGTTGGCTGCCGGAAAGGCCCACGATTATGCCGCTCGAGGGTCCGAAAGGCCAACTTTTTTTTGCTGGAAAAGGGGAAAATTTCCGAAATCACGGCGGCGAATGGTAAAAGAAACCGCGCGGCGAATTTCTGCGGGCGCGGGAGCATCCAGTCCCTATCCCGTCCGTGCTCTCTTCCCCCCCTTGTTCGTGGATTTCGGTCGATGGCGAACGGCATGGCCAGTTACGGTCTTCCCTGCGAGTGCGGCGCGGAGATCACCGTCACCGCGGGGCAGGCCGGAGGGCGGGTCACCTGCCCTCGCTGTGCGCGAGGCGTCGCCGTGCCGAAACTCCGGGATCTCGCCACGCTGGTGCGGTCGGTGCCGGCAGCCGAGCCGCCCGGAGGGACTTGGCGGCCCGCCCATGCGGTCACGCTGCTGGGCGCGATCGTGTGCGCGACGAGCCTGGCCGCCGCCGCCTGGTTGGGACGGGGCCCCTCGGCGGCGGTCGATGAACGCGCCTTGCGGGCCGCCGTCATGGCGGCCGACGACATGGCGGTGTACCGCGGCTGGAGCGGCGAACTCGCCCGGGCGACGGTGCGTCGTCCACCGGCCGACCAGGAACTCGCCGTGCTTCGGCAAGCGAGGTTTTTCGGGTCGCTCGGTCGCGGCCTGTCGGTCGCGGCCGCGGCCGGGTTTCTGGCGGCGCTCGCGGGCGGCGGCATGCTCATGCTGGGGCCGCGACGTCCCGCGGCGGTCGAAGCGGGGGCGCCCGTCGGGCGGCAGCCGTGAGAGCGGCATTCATCACGCGCACCGGTCCGCCCGACGTGATCACGGTCGGCCCATCGGCCGACCCGGTGCCCGACCCGGAGCAGGCGCTCGTGCGGGTGCGTGCCTGCGCCGTCAACCCGATCGACACCTACGTGCGCAGCGGCGCGATCGCGATGCCGCTGCCGTTCCCGTACATCGTGGGCTGCGACCTCGCCGGCGAGGTCGTCGCGGTGGGCTCGCAGGTCGATGGCCTGAAACCCGGGATGCGGGTGTGGGGTTCGAATCAGGGGCTGCTGGGACGGCAGGGAACGTTTGCCGAACTGGCGGCCGTCGATGCCCGGTGGCTCTATCCGACACCGGCCGGTGTGACGGACCGCGATGCGGCGGCCGCGGCACTGGTCTCGATCACGGCCCACCTGGGACTCGTCCGGCATGCGGCGCTGCAGCCGGGAGAGACGATCTTCGTCAACGGCGGCTCGGGTGGGGTGGGCTCGGCCGTGGTCCAGATGGCGAAGCTTCTCGGAGCCCGCGTGATCGCCACGGCGGGCACTCCCGAGCGCCGCGAGCGGGTGGCGCGGTGGGGCGCCGATGTGGTGCTCGACCACCATGCCCCCGGTCTCGCGGCCGCGGCACGCGAGGCCGCGCCCGACGGCGTCGACGTGTATTGGGAAACGCAGCGCGAGCCGCGGTTCGACGATGCGGTGGGGCTGCTGGCCGAGGGCGGACGGATGGTGATCATGGCGGGACGCGACGCGCGGCCGGTGTTTCCGGTGGGCCCCTTCTACGTCAAGGGCTGCCGACTGCTCGGGTTCGTCATGTTCAAGGCCGACTGGCGGCTGCAGGCGGAGGCCGCGATCGACATCAATCGCTGGCTGGAAGCCGGGCGGCTGCGGACGCCGATCGACCGTGTCCTGCCCCTCGACGGCACCGCCGAGGCGCACCGGCTGCAGGAGGGGTTGGGCGCGTTGAGGGAAGGCATGACAGGCTGGAGCCTGTCGGACGGCAAGCGAGACGCTTGCCCCACAGGACGGCAAGCGAGACGCTTGCCCCACATGACGGCAAGCGAGACGCTTGCCCCACAGGACGGCAAGTGCCGTGCCGCACAGGATTGCCTCGATGGCGATGATCGGCGGGCGGCACTAGCGAAACAAAAAGAATCCGCGTGCCGCCGGTCGCGCCGTCGGGGGTTCGGTCGCCTGGGCGGATCGGTCAGGCCGCGCGGTGTTCGGCGACGGCTTGGCATCGACCGCCCCCATCGACGGTGACAGGCCTGGCAGCAACGATCGCAGCGACCAGGAACCCGTGCCCTGGGCCGCGGCGGGCGCGGGCCGACTGGAGGCCGACCGGGGTGGGCGTTGCGTCTGGCGATCCCGATTCGACGATGTCCGCTCGGTGGGTGTCGCAGACCGACCCTGCTCGATCGACGTGTCCCGCTTCCGCGTGGAGGCCGCGGTAGCGGTCGATTCCGCTGCCGGCGTGGCCGGGGGTGCGGGCTCCCGGACCGGCACGAACGAACGGTCGGCCTCGAGGGCGATCCGTTCGGGCACGACGAGATAGCGGGGCCCGGAGCGTGGCAGATCCTGCACCTGCTCAACCCCTTCGGCGCCCGCCTCCGCCGTCGTGACCGTGGCGATCGCCGGATCGATGTCGGTGGACGAGGTGGTCGCCACGATCACGGGGCTGTCGATCACCGGCGCGGGCTGGACCGATTCCAGCACCGTGCGTTCGGGCTGAAGCGGTGCGGCGACGATCGGCTCGACCGGAACCTGCTCGGCCAGCGTCGGTTCCGGCTGAGGCCCGGCGACCGCCGCGGCGGCGTTCGGCGGTGCGACCTCGGCCGGCGCCCAGAGATCGGGCGGCGGCAGGGCGGGGTCGTTCGGAACCGGCGTCTCCGCAGCGACGGCGGCGTTCGCCACCTGCTCATCCGTGGCCGAGTCGGCCTTCGCCAGTTGCACGCTCAACAGTGGCTGCCCTTCCCGCACCGCGTGCCTGAGCACCATGCCATCGAACGAATCCCGTGGCCGCAGCGCGGCCGCCGGCAGCATCGCCTTCGGCCAGTCACGCAGCGCCACGTCCCAGACCGTGATCGGCGATCCCTGCGGCAGCGACCGCAGCGTCACGAAGATCGGCTCGCTCTCCACGCGCGGCTGACGCTGGGCGAGATGCACGTCGAGCGATCGATTCAATCCCACGGCCGCCGCCGCACCGGCGAGGAATGCGGCCGCGAACACGGTCGTCGCCCGTGGTCGTTGGGACCGAACGGGCGGGCGGCGCTTGGATGATTCAGTGGACATCGGTGAAGACCCTCGGGGCGGAGCCGGCCTGCGGGCCGGGAATCCGCCTTGGTGAGGGATCGACAGGCCCGAGGCCGCCCGTCCAACCCGCTTTCACGACACGGGTGCCACTTGCTCAGGTTCCGCATCCTGCCAGGAAAGAAAGGCCGGTCCGGCCGCAGGGTCGGCGCAGCCCGCCGGGCTTTCGTGCGCCGGGCCTTCAGGGGATCCTTGCGTCGGCGACGGTGGGAGCGCCGTCGGGATTCGATGACGGCTTCGGCCGCGCGGCCTCGAACAGCGGATCGACCGGTCGTCCGCGCACCCGGATGGCGAGCACCCGCCGGGACTGGCGTCCGTCCGTGCCCTCGTGGAAAAAGGCGTCGCCCACCGAC
>RFUD01000080.1 GCA_009923125.1 Planctomycetia bacterium | reverse complement strand
TGTTGCTCCTCGAGCTTGGCGATCAGCTTGTCGAGTGATTCGATGACGCCATCCTGCACGGCCCGGGTCCGCGGCCCCGCCCGGCCCTGGTCCAGCCGTCGCGTGATGTCGCGCATGCGCCGCGCGATGTGGTCGAGCGATTCCTCCTCCAACGCGGCGATGTCCGCCCGCAGCAACCGGGCCACCCGCTCGTAACGCACCGGGATCTCTCCCGACCGTTCGAGCAGCCGGTCGAGTGACTCCACCGCGGCATCCGCCGCGAGCAGCCAGTGTTGGCATGCGGCCCGATGAAACAGCAACGCCGCCGGATCGACGGCGGTCGCCGGATCGAGGTCGGCCAACCATGCGAGCCCGTCGTCGAACCGGTCACGGCGCACGCACTCCCGGCCGCGCCACAGACGCACCGCATCCCGCACCGTGGGATCGACCGCCGGATCGGCGAGCCACGCCTGATCCGCATCCGGATCGGCCGCACAGCGCGGATCGACGACCGCGCACGCCGCCACGAAGCGGTCGAGCACGTCGGGCCGGGCGACGACGTCGGCCCATACCGCTCGCGCCGCCGCGCGGGATTCGGCGGGGCCGCCGCCCGCATCGAGCCACGCGAAGAGCCGTTCCTGGATCGCCTCGACGGTCGGGATGCTCCACGACGCCGGCCGCTCCAGGTCCGCCGCGGCATCGAACCGCGCGGCGTCGGCGAGGGCCACCCCCGCCCACAGCGTCACGCCGGCGACCGCGGCGGCCAGCCCGTGCACGGCACGCGAAACCCGAGCAGTCATGGGAAGGCATCTCCGGCGACCTGGTCCATCATACCCGTGGCCGGGGCTTTCGGCGCGGCAACGCCGCAGCCGTCACTCCGTGCGGCCGCTGACGATGTCCCGGGCCGCCCGCTCGATCGTGTGCTGCCGCTCGGCGAGGCGTTCGATCGCCCGCAACAGCTCCGGCTCCTCCGCCCGCTCGACGCCGTCGGTGAGCAGCTGCGCGAACCGGCGCGTGCGGGTGTTCACCCGCATCTGCAACGCGCGGATCATCTTGAGCTCGGAGAGCTTGTCCACCAGCGGCTGCTCGCCGGGCTCCGCAGGCCGCCCGCCGGCGCCCCCCTGCTGCCGGGCCTGCTGCTCCTTCTGCGCCTTCTCGAGGGCCGCCAACATCTCCTCGAGGTTGGCGACGATGTCCTGCACGAGCCCACGGGTCGTGTCGCCGCCATCGCCGCGCTCCAGCCGCGCGGCGGCCTGCGTGGCATCGTCACGCACCTGCTCGAGCGCCTCCGGAATGGCCACCGCCGAACCGTCGTCGCGGACCAGCACCAGCGCCTTCGCGGCGTCGGCTCCGACGGCCGCCTGCTCGCGGCCGAGCCGCGCCGCCTCCAGCTGCCGCTCACGATCCCCGCCGACCGGAGAGGCCGCCGCCTCGGCCGCCAATTTTTCGACGCCGGCGAGGACCGCCCGTTCGACGCGAAGCATCCCGCGCAGCCGCGCCTCCAGCTGCACGAGCAGCCTCTCGACCTCCTCCTCCCGCATCTGCCGGAGGATCTCCTCGAGTTCGGCGCGGGCCGTCTCGAGTTCCTCGACGGCCTTTTCCTGCGCGGCCCGGGCGTCACGGCGCCGCGCCTCCTCGAGCTGCTCCCGGGCCTGATCCATGCGCTTGCGGGCGGCGTCGAGCCGCTGCCGCGTCCGGCCGGCGCGGGCGGCCTCGTCGTCCCCCTCGATCGGCTTCTCCTGCCCGGCGCTTTGCTCCGCGGCGTTTGGCTGCCCGGCGTCCGCCCCCTGGGGTTCGGCATCGTTGCCAGCGTTGGCACCGCCCGCGGGCTGTCCATCCTGTCCCTGCTGCCCCTGCTGGCCCTCCTGTCCCGGCTCACCGCCCTGCTGACCCGGCTTCGCAGCCTCTCCCGGCGCCGCGTCCGGCGGGGGATTCCCGGCAGCCGCGCCCGCGCGGGCATCCACGCGCTTGGCAAAGCCGTCGATGTCCCGGGCGAGCGCGTCGGTCTCTTCGGAGAGTTTCCGCTGGCGTTCGGCGAGTTTGCCCTCGTCCGCGCCGGCCTCGGTGGAGCCCTCGATGTCACGCTGCTTGGCGATCGCCTTGGCGACGCGCGACAGAAACTGTTTCACCTCCTCCTTCGCCGTGGCCCGTTCGCGTTGACCGTCGCCGGCCTCGAGCAGGCCAAGCAACTCCTGGAGCTTGCCGATCGCCGTCGCCTGGCTGCTCCCGGCCTTGAGCAACTGCCCTTCCTCGAGCAGCCTCACGATCACGTCGAGGCGGTCCCCCAGTTCCTCGTCGCGAGCCCGTGCGAAGGCCGCCCGGAGAATCGCCGATCGCCGCGGGTCGCTGGCAGCCAGCAGATCGGCAAGCCGGAGAAACGTCCGCTCGAGATCGCGGAACTGCGCCGCGAGTTCCTGCTCGCGCGATGCGAGGGGCGGCGCGGCGTTGGCCGCGGCGGGCTCACCGGCGTTCCCGACGGCGGGCAGGCCGGCGGCCACCGCGACCAGTGCGACCACCACGACGACCGCGACCCCGTCCCCGTCCATGCTGCTGATGCCGCTGATGCCGCGAATGCTGGTGCGGCGTGCTCGGGTGTCGGACTTCATGGCTGCTCGAGGGCCTCCCGGGCCTTCTGCTTCTGACGTTTCAGCGTCTCGGCGCGAATCTCTTCCTGCGTCCGAATCAGGCCGCGGAGCAGATCGACGACCTCGTTGAACGACTCCAACTCCATCATTCTATCGAGCACGGCCCGCATCCTGCCGAGCACCTGGTCGGTGAGCCGCACCGCCTCGCCCCGCGCGATGCGACGACGGCAGGCCGCGGCCAGGGATGGCAGGTCGGCGGAGGCGACGGCGGCGAGCGGGTCGGCGATCTGGACCACGAGCCGCGTGTCGAGTTCCGCAGACAACAGCCGGTTGTTGTCGAGTTCCGTGCGGATCAGCCGAAACGCCGTGGCGATCTCGGCCGTTTCCCCCGCCGCGCGGGACGCCGCCTCCGCCAGCCGGGCGAGGTCGTCACCCGCGTCGCCCGCGTCATCCCCGGAGTCGCCCGCCGGAGCGGCCGACGGCGGCTGCGCGAGACGATCACGGACCTGCGTGAGGTCGGCGACGCAGCTTTCGAACCGACGCCGGAGGATGATCTCGCGGGCCTCGAGCATGGCGAGGAGCGTCTCCGGTGCGACGACGTCGAGAGTCCACGCATCGGAGGCACCGACGTTCGGCCCCCCCGCGAGACGGCAGCCGTCGGTCGCAAGGAGCGACACCGACACCCGCCTGCCCGGCGCCAGGCCGAGCGGCTCGAGGGCGGCCCGCTCCGGCTCCTCCGCGGGCAGTTCGACGAGCGTCGAGCCCGACCGCACCCGGCCGACGGACGATGCGGCTTCGGGGCCGTCGGCGACACGGATCTGGATGCTCGCCGACTCGATGCCGTGGTCGTCGGTGATCGTCCCCGTGAACGGCAGGACGGCCTGCGGCGTGACGGCGGTCGAGATGCCCTGCATGCGCACCGCCACCTGCGGCGGCGCGTCGGGCACCGCCGAGAGCACGAACGAGATCGGCTCCCGGTTGGCGAGGCCGTCGGTGTCGGTGAACCGCACGACGATCATGCGGTCGCCGCTCACCGGCCCGACCACGGCGTCGATCCCGCGGGTCGGCGCTCCCGTCGTCAGGGTGGCGAGCACCTCCTCGGCTCCCTCCGACACCGCGGCGACCGAGGCCGCCGCCAGGTCCTTCGTCGCCATGCAGGCGATCTCCACCGTCGCCCCGGCCGGCACCTGCACGAGCCGCGACGCTGGCACCCGCCGCCGCCCGCCGCCGAGATAGTCGGGCAGCCTGGCGGTGATTTCGAGCGCCTCGAGTCCCGGCGCGTCGACCACGACCAGCCGCAGGTCGCGGAGCCGCGCGTCGCCGCCGCGCACCTCGAGCGTGAGATCCTCGGCGACGCCCTTGAGCACATGGCCGAACGCCTGCCCGCCGTCCACGATCCCGCCGCGCGTGCCCATGCGGTCGGTGCGCCAGCCACCCGCACCCCGGCTGCGAAGATCGACGACGTCGGGCATCTGCCGAGCCGCACTGGCCTTCACGATCACTTCCACGTCGGCGCCGCGGGCCACCGTCCGCCGGCCGTCGGCGAAGCCCTCGGCGGTGAGCACGACGTCGCGCGGCCAGGGCTGGTCGCGAAACAGTGCGTGGCGTGCGACCCACAGGTCGGCGACGGAGGGCCTGGCGACCGCCAGCGCCGCGATGCTCGCCGCCCCCACGAGACCGGCCAGCAGCAACCCCGCCAGTCGCCGGCGGCGGAAGAAGCGGCCGGTGTCCACCTGGTCCACGAGCGCCCCCGCCTCCGCGACCGTCCGCGCGAGCAGCCGCGGATCGACGTCGGCCCGCGGCTGCCCGGCGAGTTCGATGGCCGTGGACAGGCTGTCCCGAAACGCCGGATGCCCGCGTTCGACGAGCATGGCCAGCGCCCTGTCGGAGAGGGGCACGGCCAGCCGCGCCACGAGCTTTCCGGCGAGCATGCAGCCCAGCCCCACCGCGCAGGCTGCCGCGATCGCCGCCCGCCACCACACGGGCGGTTCGAGCAGCCAGTCGGCGGCGAGCGTCGTCCAGAAGATCGCCGTGCCGGCGAGGCACACCCAGGCGACCGTCTCGACCCACACCCAGCGTCGGGCGCCGCGCCGCAGCCGCGCCAGCAGGCCGAGGAGCGGTTCGAGCCCCGCCGCCTGCGGTTCCGGCGCCGTCAACGGGCGTGGCCCGCGAGCCGGCCGCTGCTGTGGATCGGAGACGACGGACACGAGTGAGGTTCCGGGGGAGGATGTCAGGCGAGGCGGACCACGCGACGGATGATCCACTCGAGGCACAGCAGGCCGCAGGCCACGGCGAGCAGCGTCGCGTTGAGCCGCCGCTTGAACGTCATGTCGGGAACGCCGGTCTCGTACTCGCGGCGCGTCCGGTCGGGAAGCAGCCGGGCGAGGGAGGCGGACGCCGCGGCGGTCCACGGCTCGCCATCGAGGTAGCGGGCCGATCCACCCGACAAGAGCGCCACCTGATCGAGCACACCGCGGTCGAGCCGCGGACGCTCCAACTCGCGGTCGGGCAGCCGGGCTTGAATGCGGCGCGTGAGCCGCTCGCCCGCGGTGTCGCCGAGATCGACGTCGATCCGCCACGTCCCCTCGCGCGAGGCGACGAAGGCCCCTTGCGCGATCCCCGGCCGTCCCGCTTCCGGGACCAGCGGCACCCGCACCGGGACACCGTCGGGCCCCACGGCCTGGCAGGTCAGGGCCGACATCCCGGCGGGATCGCCCTCTCCGGCCGCCGACACGATCCGCACCACCACGCTCGCCCCCACGGCACACCGATCGCGCTCCACGAGCAGCCGCGCCCGGCGCGACCCGCGCAGCAGCCGGCCCTGCGACACGTGCCGGAGCAGTTGTGTCGCGTACCGCTCATAGGCCGCGTCGTCGATGCCGCGCAGCCGCCACATCTCGCCGCTGCCCAGGTAGAACACGCTCCCCGAGCCGTAGAACTGGCCCACCATGTACGCCGGGTTCGCCTCCCCCGCGCCGACGCTCCCCTCCCCGCCGGCGGTGCGTGCCCGCGCGTAGACGGTCGCGCCGGGTTTGCCGGCGGCGGCGGGAAAGCAGGCGAACACCCCCTTGAACTCGGACCACACGGTCTGGCTCGCCACCCGGCTGGCGGCGAGCCAGAGAAACTCCGCATCCTGACCGTCGGTCGTGAAGGCCAGCGGCATCGGCTTTTCCCGCCCCTGCGGCCCGTCGCCGGTGACCGCGACGGCACGGCGCAGCTCGACCGGATGCAGGGTGCGTACGACCGACGTCCGCGGATCGGCAAGCCAGGCCTCGGTGAACACGCCGCCGGCGACCAGCACGAGGCCGCCGGATTCCTGCGCGACCCAGCGCTCGAGCCGGCCCTGCGCGGCGGCATCCAGCAGCCGCCAGTCGTAGTCGAACGCCACGATCACGTCGTACTCGGCCAGTTCCTCGGCCGTGGCCGGAAACCCGTCGAGGATCCGCCGGGCATCCTGCGAGATGCCCGGCGCAGCCGTCCCCAGCAGGACGTCCACGGCGAAGCTCTTGTCGCGCTCGAGCACGTTCCGCATGAACTGGTATTCCCGCGACGGGCCACCGGCCATGAGCAGGACCTGCGTCACTCGATCGACCACCTCGACGTCCACCGCCTGGGTGTCGTCGGCCGCGGACCGATCCCCCGCCGGCGCGGCGATGCGCAGGACGAGTTCCCGCCGGCCGGTGGCTTCGAGCCCGGGCACGTCGAACCGCGCCGCGGCAAGCGTGCCGTCGTCCCCGAGTTCGACGTCGGCGGCCTCGATCACGCGGGTCGCGCCGGCCGCGTCCCGTTCGGCCAGTTCCAGGCGGGCCCGCTGCCCGGCAAACCCGTGGGCCTGCACGTGGCCGGTGACGGTGAACCGGTCGCCCGGAAACACCCTCGCGGGCGCCACGAGGTCGGCGATCCGCACGTTGGGCGGGACCGTGTCGGAGCCGATGCCGATCGCATGCACCGGCACACCGGCCCGAACCAGCCCGCCGGTCGCGGCGGCGGGGTCGAGGCCGGCGTTGTTCGCGCCGTCGGAAAGCACGACGACGCCGGCGAGCACACCCGGCGGCTCCTGCTCGAGCACCTGTCCGAGCGCCGCGCCGAGCCGCGTCTCGAAACCCCGGGGTGCGAGCCGCTCGCGCCACCGTTCCGGGCCGCCCTCGCCGGTGGGCGAGCCGTCCGGCGGGCCGCCGCCGGGAGGGATCACCACCACGGCCTCCGCATCGGCGTCGAACCGCCACAGCGACACCTCGTGCACCTCACCGAGCGCGGCGAGCAGGCCGCCCTCGGCGAGCACTGCCGCCGCCCGTTCGGCCCGGGTCCGGGCGGGCTCCGCGGCGTCGCGTCCGTCGTCGAGCGTCATGCTCGCACTGGTGTCGATCAGCACGGCGACGCGCGATGGAAACACCACCTCGTGCTCCGCCGTGCGCTCGAAATCGAGGTAGGCGGCCGCGAGGGCCGCCAGCGCGGCCAGCCGCAGCGTGGCCAGCACCAGCCCCACGCCGCGCGGCAGTTCGGCGGCGTCACGGCGATACAGCCACAGCACGCCGACGCCGACGGCCACGAACGTCGCCACCAACAAGGGCATCTGCCACCACTGCGAGAAGCTCTCGACGAGCGTGCTCGTGAGCCGGTGGTGCACCTGCTCGGCGGCGGCCAGCATCGGGATGGGTGGCGGGATGGTCATGCGGTCACGCGGCGTCAGCGGGTGCGCCGGGCGGGGGTCGGATGGTAACTCGCCGAGGCGGACACGATCTGCTCGAGGAGCAGGATCGCGAGCAGGGCGTAGAGCAACGGGTGCACGAGGGAAACTCCCGCCAACGCGCCCGAGTCGGGCTCGAGCGCCGACGCGGTGTCGTAGCGGAACGGGATGCCGGCGAGCGTGCGATCGAGCCGCTCGCGGCCGATCCGCTCGAGCTGCCCCTCGTCCGGCGCGACGTTCACGGCCCACGCGCGGTCCTGCTCCGTGCCGTCGAGCCTTTTCCACAACGCCGTGTAGGGACCCGCCAGGCTGGTCGGCAGCCGGGCGGTCAACCGCCCATCCTCCCCCACGGCGGCGGCCTGATGGACGATCGCAGCCTGCGGAGGCACGCTGAAATCGACCTCGTGTTCATCGGCGCCGGCATCGAGCGCGAGCTGCAGCACGTCGCCCACTTCGAGGGAGCCGGCGCGACGGCGGGCGGCGGCGAGGTGGCTCTCCAGTTCCAGCATCACGACCACCCAGCTGGGATTCCCGCGGGCCCAGTTGTTCCACCCCGGTGCCGCCGTCGATAGCACCGCCACGACGAGCCCCGCGCCGTACGGCCGCTCCACCACGAGGGGCGCGCCGTTGCGCAGCGACAGGAGCCGACGCAGGCCGGCACCGGCGGGCGGCTCGTACCCACGCTCCACCGCGAGGTACCGGTCGATCCGTACGGCGTCGAGGAGCGGGTTGCGCTGCCCGGAGAGCACCGCCACGACCGGGTGGTCCTCCACGCGCACGTCGGGGCCGGTCGCCGCCGCGGGGCCGCCGAGATCGACCGCGCCGGCCAACGGGACCGGATACACGCCCGCCCCCGCGCGATGGAGCGTGCGGTTCACCACCTCCGCATCGGTCCGCGGCCCGCCGAAGAACACCGCTCCTCCTCCGGCCTTCACATAGGATTCGAGCGCCGCGACCTCGGGAGCGTCGAGGGAGGCGACGTCGAGCAGCCAGATGCAGTCGAAGGTGGCGAGGTCGAGGCTGGCGAGCGCCCGTGGCGGCTCGATGCGTGGCCGGAGCCCCGTCGGCGCGCCTGCGCCCGGCGCGAGCGCGGTGGCCAGATAGAAAGCATCCCCCGCCCTGGCGCCGCCGCGCGGGTCGCCGTCGATGATCAGCACGTCGATCCGGTCGGCCACGTCCACCACGAGTGTCCGCAGGTTGTCGGCCGGCAGCACGTCCGCCGGCAGACGCGCCTCGATCACGTGGCTGCCCGGCGCGGCGAAGCGCACATCGAACCGCTGCGTGACGGTGCCGCCCGCAGGGATGTCCCCCACCCGGACCCCCGGCCGCTCCGCACCATCCTCCCGCAGGTCGAGCGCCGCCCCGGACACGGCGCGGTCCGACGCATT
>RFUD01000079.1 GCA_009923125.1 Planctomycetia bacterium | reverse complement strand
CCTCGCCCATCGCGTTGGAGATGCTGTCGAGCCCGAGGATGTTGAAGGCCGCCATCGTGAACACGCACATCAACAGCCAGAACACGATGCCACCGACGATCGTCGGCAGCGGCCGGCGGATGCCGACGTCGTTCATGCTCTGCGCCAGGCCGCTCTTCTCGGCGGCCGTCTGCAGCCCGATCTTCTCGCTGACCACGGCGATCACGCCGCCCACCCAGCGGGCCACGACGTACCCCACCACCAGCACCACCGCCATCGCCACCACCTTCGGCGCCAGCAGGATCACCTGGCTCCACGCCTGGGTGAAGCTGTCCACGAGCGCCTGCCTCGACACGTTGACGGTCTCCGCGGCCGTCTGCCCAACTTTCGTGAAATCGTTCATCGCATCTCCCCTGAAAACCCGTCCCTGGTCGTCCGAACCACGTCCTGCCCCGCCGGCGCCACGCCGGCGGGTGTTTTTCGGCGGCGGCCATCTCGACCGCCACACAGTGAGTTGCCGCCCGCCGTCACCGCGCAACAAAAAAATTTTTTCGCCGATTCCGGCGGCCGCGGGTGTCAGCGCCGCCGCTCGCGACGGCGTTCGGGCCAGCGGCCGGTGAGCGTGTATTGCACGGCCGCCGACAGGGCCGCCGCCATGTGCACCAGCGCCCAGGTGGTCGCGCCGCAGGCGAACTCGAGGACGTGGAGCGCGAGCAACCGCGGGAGGAGTTTCCGCCGCACCCCCGCCGTGAAGGTCTTCGCCGCCGGGACAGGCGGCACCCGGATCGCGGCGAGTTGCTCCAGCGTGTCGAGCGGATCCTCGCCGCCGTCGTCCCGGGCTTCTGCGTGGTGTTCGCGGCCGTTCATCGCCCCCTCCCTCCGGTGGTCCCGCCAGACATTCGGCCCGCCTGCGTCGCCAGCCGGTCGCGGATCCGACTGACCCGCATCCGCAGCGCGCCCGGGGTCGAGTCGAACATCTCCGCCAGTCGCTCGTAGTCGTGGCCTTCGGCGAACTTCATCAGCACCAGCGCGCGATCCTCCTCGTCGAGCCCGGCCAGCATCCGCGTGATGTCGTGCGCGGCATCGACGGCCGCCGTGGCGTCGGGCTGGCGCGTGGCCTGGCTCTCGATCTGCTCACCCCCGCCCGGCTCCTCGCGGCGGCGGCGGCGCGATCGTGACCGCCGCAGGGTCAGGCAGGTGCGGATCGCGACGCCGTGCAGCCATGTCGAATAGCTCGAACGGCCGGCGAACCTGCCGCGGTCGAAAAACAGCCTCACGAACACCTCCTGGGCGGCGTCCTCGGCGTCGTGCGCGCTGCCCATCAGCCGCCAGCACACCCGCCACACCGTCTCGCGATGCCGCTCCATGAGGGCCGTGAACGCGGCGCCGTCGGAGCCCTCGCGGGCCGTCTGCGCGGCGAGCGCCTCGTCGGTGAGGGTGGCGAGCCCGTCGATGTCGGACGTGTCGGGGGGCGTGCGCGGTGCCATGGTCGAGCCCGCAGCCTAGCGGGGGATCGTTCCGGCCGTCGCGGGCAGTCGCGGCGGCCGTTCGTGCCGCGGCCGTTTCGGCCCCGGATGGCGAGCGGAACGCATGCCCCGCACGACGACTACCGCCCGAGCAGCGAGTTGCGGGCGCGGGCCAGGGCGTCATCCACGGCGGCCTCGGTGTCGGCTTCGGCGACGAGCCGCACGATCGGCTCGGTGTTGCTGGCCCGCACGAGCAGCCAGCCACCGGCAAAATCGAGCCGCAACCCGTCGAGCCGGCCGGCCCGCCCTTCCGGAAACGCGCGCTCGATGCGGTCGAGCCCGGCGGCGAGGGCCGCACCCTGCACGTCCGGCGCGAGATCGATCTTCGTCTTCTTCATCACCAGGCGGGGGAGCGCGGCGGCGAGGTCCGCCAGCGTGGAGCCGGGGGCGGCCGTGGCCAGCCGTTCGAGAACCAGCGCCATCGCCACCAGGCTGTCGCGGACGAGCACGACCCGCGGGTCGATCACTCCGCCGTTCCCCTCGCCGCCGAGCACGGCGTGCGTCGCGAGCATCCCGTCCACGACGTTCGCCTCGCCCACGGCCGACACGTGACAGGGCACGCCGTGCCGGGCGGCGATCGCGGCCGTCATGCCGCTGGTGGAGCAGTTCACCACGATCGGCCCCGGCGTCTTCGCGAGTACCGCCTCCGCGCACAGCGCGAGCGTCGCCTCCTCGCCGACGTAATCGCCGGCCGCGGTGGCGATCGCCAGCCGGTCGGCGTCGGGATCCTGAAAAAATCCCACGTCGGCCCGCTGGTGCCGGATCCGCGGCAGCATGGCGGCGAGATTCTCGGCCGTCGGTTCCGGCGGATGCTCGAACAGGCCGTCGGGCTGTCCGCCTTCGATGAGATAATCGCACCCCAGATGCTCGAACAGGAGCCTGGCCGCCCGGCTGCCGGCGCCGTGGCCGGCATCGAGCCAGACCCGCGGCCGACGCCGACGGATCGCCTCCACGTCGATCGTGGCGGCCACCAACCGCACGTGCGCCGGTCCGCCGTCGATCTCCCGCACGGCCCCGCGCGGCGTGCCGCCCGCCGCCACGCGGTCCGACGGGACGCGGAACCGCTCGAGCACGACGGCTCCGGCCGCCGCCGGCAGCACACGTCCGGCGGCCGAGAAGAGCTTCAGGCCGTTGTACTGCGGAGGATTGTGGCTCGCGGAGATCTGGATGCCGCCGACCGCCCGTTCCTCGCGCACGACGATCCCGACGGTGGGCGTGGCCGCCACGCCACAGTCGATCACGTCGCGTCCGGCCGCGCTGAAAAACTCGCGCAGCGTTGCGGCGAAGAGGGGCCCGTGTGTCCGACCGTCGCGGCCGATCGCGATCGGCCCCGGCGGGAGCGTCTCGGCGAACGCGGCCGCATACCGCACCGCCACATCGGGGGTGAGCGACGTCCCCACGACGCCGCGCAGACCTGAAACGCTCACGATCAAGGTGTCGGACATGTCGCGACGGAGTATAAAACGCCCGGTTCGGAAGCGGCCACACCGCCGCCCGCGGCCCCCCAGGGACTCACCTCCGATGACGAACGCCACCACCGCGCACGCCGCACGACTCGCCGCGATCGACGCGGCGAGCGCCGCCGGCACGATCACCGACCACTCCGCCCGCACGATGCGGGCCTGGCTCACCGAGCCGCGCTACGCGGAGTTCGCACCGGAACTCGCCTCCCGGATCGACGCCGGCCTGTGGAAGGAACTCGACGACGTCTACTGGACCGTGATCCCGTTCGGCACCGGGGGCCGCCGCGGCACGATGTATCCGGTCGGCTCCAACGCGATCAACGATCGCACGATCGGCGAGAGCGCCCAGGGGCTGGCGGACTACGTGCGGTCGGTCACCCCCGCCGGCACGGTGCCCACCTGCTCGATCGCCTACGACACGCGCCACCGCTCCGAGCACTTCGCCCGCCTGTGCGCCGAGGTCCTTCTGGCCGCCGGGTTCCGCATCTTCTTGAGCACGCCCGAACTCTCATTCACCGTGCGCGAGACGAAGAGCACCTGCGGGATCATGGTCACGGCAAGCCACAATCCCCCGAGCGACAACGCCGTGAAGGTCTACTGGTCCGGCGGTGTGCAGGTGCTGCCGCCGCACGACAAGGCGATCATCGACCGCGTGATGACGGTGGGCATGGTGCATCGCGAGAGCTTCGACGCCGCCGTGGCCGACGGCCGTGTGCAGTTCGTCGAGGAGACGATGGACAGGCAGTTCGTGGCCGCGGTCCTGGAGCAGTCCGCGCCCGGGCCGCGCGACCTGTCCATCCTCTACTCGCCGCTGCACGGTGTCGGCGCGACCGCCGTGGTGCCCGTGCTCCGCGGCGCGGGATTCGAGCGGCTCCGTGTCTACGGCCCGCACGAACAGCCCGACGGCGACTTTCCCAACGTGCCCGGCCACGTGGCCAACCCCGAGAATCCCGCCGTGCTCACCGCGCCGATCGAGGAGGCGCGTGCCCGTGGCGACGACCTCGTGCTCGCGAGCGACCCGGACTGCGACCGTCTCGGCGCCGCGGCGCCGCTCACCCGCGCCCCCGGATCCCCGTGGGACACGCTCACCGGCAACCAGTTGTGCGCGCTGCTCTGCGAGCAGGCGATCGCCGGTCGGAAGGCGCGGGGCGAACTGCGACCCGGCGACTTCATCGTCACGACCTTGGTCACGAGCGGCCTCGTGCGCCGGATCGCGGAGGCCCACGGCGTGCGGGTGGACGATGCCGAGCTCGTGGGCTTCAAGTGGATCTGCGCGGCGCTCGACCGCCTCGGGCCCGGCCACTTCGTGTTCGGCGCCGAGGAGTCGCACGGCTACCTCGCCGGCACGCACGTGCGCGACAAGGATGCGAGCGTCGCGGCCCTGTTGATGGCGGAGCAGGCGGCCGCGCTCAAGGCCGCGGGCCGCACGCCGCACGAGAAGCTGGACGAACTCTCCGTCGCGCACGGCTGCCACCAGGAGCGCCAGATCTCCATCCTGCTGCCCGGCGCGAGCGGCATGCAGCGGATGCAGGAGATCATGGCCGGCCTGCGGGCGACGCCACCGGCGACGATCGGCGGACTGGACGTCGTGCGCACCCGCGACCAGGCGAGGCTCACGACATGGACTCCCGGCTCGACGCCCACGGCCTACGAGGGCGTGAAGGGGGACCTCGTGATCTTCGACCTCGCGGGGCTCGCCGGGGCGGGCGAACGGCTGCCCGACGGGGGATTCCCGCCGCTGGCCAACGCCGTCGCGGCCCGTCCGTCGGGCACGGAGCCCAAGATCAAGTTTTATCTGTTCACAGCCGCTCCGCCGGGCCCCGCCGAGTCGCTCGCGGCGACCAAGGACGGCCTCCGTCGCCGGCTCGACGCGCTGGAGCGCGACCTGCGGTCGGTCGTGGGAGCGTAAGCCGCGCGGGACGCGACCTAGCGATCGGCGCCGCTGGCCGCGATCGCCTCGGTGACGCCCACGCGACCGAGCGACGTCCTGCCTTCCGGCATCCCATCCACTCCCCCGGCCGGCCAGGTGGATGGATCCGCGTACAAGCCCGTGTCGCCGTATTCCCGCTGGAGCCGCACGAGTTCGCGCTCCAACTCCTCGAACCGGGCCGCCACCGCGGGCGCAGCCGCCTCCACCGGGTCGAACAGGAGATTGTGCTGCTCGGCGGGATCGGCGACGAGGTCGAACATCTCCCAGGCATCCTTGCCCGGATAGCGGATCAGCTTGTGGGTGGCGGTGCGCACGCCGTGGTGCGCTCGCGTGTTGTGATGCCCCGGGTCGTGGTAGTAGCGGTAGTAGACGCTCGTGCGCCAGTCGGCGGGGGTCTCGCCGCGCAGCAACGGCGCGACGCTCCGCCCCTGCATCGACTCCGGCACCGGCAGCCCGGCGAGGTCGAGGATCGTGGGTGCCAGATCGATGTTGGCCACGAGTTCCTCCGGCGCGATGCCGGCCCGGACACCCGGCCCGCGGACGATCAGCGGCACCCGCATCCCCGGCTCGTACATGAACCGCTTGTCGTACATCCCGAGGTCGCCGAGGTACCAGCCGTTGTCGGTCGTGTACATCACGATCGTGTCCTCGGCGAGCCCCTCGCGATCGAGCCACTCGAGCACCTCGCCGATGCCGTCGTCGACGCCCTGGACGCACGCGAGGTAGTCCTGCATGAAACGACGGTACTTCCAGCGGACGAGATCCGGGCCCGTGAGCCGGCGACCATCCACCTCGAGTTCCATCGGCTTCTCGGCGAGCCACCTCCGACGCTCCCGGGGCGACAGCCCGTCCGGTGGGACGAGCTTGAGATCGCCGCGGGTCAGGTCGCGAGCGATCGTCTGCTCGTTCTCCGGCAGGGCGGCCGGCCGCGTGGCGTAGGTGTCGAACAGCGTCGCGGGTTCGGGCGGCTCGCGGGTCGCGAACGTCGCGCGGTTGCGCTCGTCCGGCACCCAGCCGCGATGCGGTGCCTTGTGATGGAGCATGAGGAAAAACGGCTTGTCGCGGGGCCGCGTGCGGAGAAACTCGAGGCCGAGATCGGTCGTCAATTGCGTGCAGTGTCCGCCGAGCGAGAGCGTGCCGCCGGGGACGAGAAACGTCGGGTTCACGTAGTCGCCCTGACCGGGAAGCACGATCCAGCGGTCGAAGCCGGTGGGGTCGGTGCCGAGATGCCATTTCCCCACCATGCCGGTGTGGTAACCGCCGGCCTGCATCCGCTTCGCCACGTGATCACGCGAGCCGTCGAACGCATTGAAGACGGGCACGCCGTTCCTGTGGGAATACTGCCCGGTGAGAAGCGTGGCCCGGCTCGGGCTGCAGATCGAGTTGGTGACGAATGCATTGACGAACCGCGCGCCCCCGGCCGCGGCCTCCGTGGCCGCCACGGCCGCCAGTCCGAGGACCATCCGGAGAAAGACATTCCGCAGAAACGGGTGCATCGGATGCTCCGAGCCGCCCGCGTCGGGCGGCGATCGATCCGTCGGGCGCCGGTTGGACAATATACTGACAACATGAGCGAGCGTGCCGCCGAGACGACCCCCGCCGACACCGACGCGGCCGCCGCGGCCCGCGACCGTTCGCTCGCCGCCGAGAAGGTGCGTTCGTTCCCGCAGACGCCGGGCGTCTACCTGATGAAGGATGCCGCCGGCCGGGTGATCTACGTGGGCAAGGCGAAGAACCTGCGGTCCCGGGCGGCGAGTTACTTCCTCAAGGCCGCCGAGCAGGATCGCCGCACCGCCGACCTCGTCCGCGAAATCCGCGACATCGACTACCTCGAGGCGGAGAGCGAGGTGGACGCCCTCCTGCTGGAGAGCCGGCTCGTCAAGGACGTGCAGCCGCGATTCAACAGCGACCTCAAGGACGACAAGACGTTTCCCTACCTGCAGATCACGACCCATGAGGACTACCCCCGGGTCGAGTTCACCCGCACGCCGCGGCAGAAGGGGGTCAAACTCTACGGCCCGTTCACGAGCGCCGGCAGCCTGCGGGGCGCGATCGTCGTGCTGCAACGGATCTTCAAGTTTCGCACCTGCACGCTCGACATCGACGCCGACGACGAACAGTGGCGTTGGTTCCGCCCCTGCCTGCTCGCCTCGATCGGGCAGTGCACCGCCCCGTGCAACCTGCGGATCTCGAAGGACGACTACCGTCGGGACATCAACCGCCTGAGGACGTTCCTCGAAGGGGGCAAGAAGCGGCTCCTCGAGGAGATGCGGGCCGACATGCTGGCCGCCTCAGCGGCGCTCGCGTTCGAGAAGGCGGCCCGGCTCCGCGACGAGATCCGTCTCCTGGAAACGCTCGACCAGCGCGGCGACCTCGAGGAGAACGTGCAGCCGGAGGTGTTCCTCGTCGATCCGAAGAAGGGGCTCGCGGGCCTGGAGAAGGTGCTCGGCCTGAAGAAGACGCCCCGCGTGATCGAGGGCGTGGACATCGCGCACCTGGCCGGCGACGAGACGGTGGCGAGCCTCGTGCAGTTCATCGACGGGCTGCCCTTCAAGCCCGGCTACAAGCGGTACCGGATCAAGACGGTGGACGGGATCGACGACTTCAAGAGCATCCACGAGGTCGTGTCGCGGCGCTTCGCGCGGCTCGTGCGCGAGGGGGAGCCCCTGCCCGACATCTTTCTCGTGGACGGCGGCAAGGGACAACTGTCGGCGGCGCTCGACGCCCTGGAGTCGCTCGGGATCGACCCGCCCTGCATCATCTCGCTCGCGAAACGCGAGGAGGAGGTGTTCCTGCCGGGCCGCAGCGAGCCCTTGCGGCTGTCGCGGGAAGCGTTCTCGCTCCGGCTCCTCGAATATGTCCGGGACGAGGCGCACCGCTTCGCCCAGCACTACCACCATCTGCTGCGGGGCAGGCGGTTCACCGCCGACTGACGTCGCCCGAAAGCCTTGCGGGCGTTCACGTTGCGGCGGCGGTGGAACCGTCGCGTCCCGCCGCGGGCGGAAATTGCAGGGGCGTGTTAGAATCGGGTGTCGATACGAGAGGGAGCGGGTCGAGGGAGGGACGCGAACCGGACGTCGCACGCCACAGGAGTCCTGCCGTGAACGGACCAATCGGAATGGCCGGGTGCACCGGACCTTTTGCAGGCCGGCGTCGAGAGTTTCTCCAGGTGGGCTGCCTGGGCGGGCTCGGGCTCGCGCTCGGGTCGCTGTTCCGGCTGCAAGCGGCCCGGGCCGACACGAAGTCGTTCCGTCACTTCACCGGCACCGCCCAAAGCGTGATCCACATCTGGCTGCCGGGCGGCTGGGCCCAGCAGGAGACGTTCGACCCCAAGCCGCTGGCGCCGCTCGAATACCGCGGCGAGATGGGTTCGATCGACACCAGCCTGCCGGGCGTGCGGTTCAATGAACTGCTGCCCAAGACCGCGCAGGTCGCCGACCGGATCACGGTCATCCGCTCGATGACCCACGGCGAGGCGGCCCACGAGCGTGGCACGCACAACATGTTCACGGGCTATCGTCCCAGCCCGGCGCTCACCTACCCCAGTTTCGGCAGCGTCGTGGCGCACGAACTCGGGCCCCGCCAGAGCCTGCCGCCGTACGTCTGCCTGCCGAACCTGCCCGCCCCCGATGCCGGCGCGGGCTACCTCGGCAGCGCCTTCGGGCCGTTCACGCTCGGCTCCGATCCGGCCAATCCGAACTTCACGGTCCGCGACCTCGCCCTGCCGGGCGGCGTCGATCCGCAGCGGTTCGCCACGCGGCA
>RFUD01000078.1 GCA_009923125.1 Planctomycetia bacterium | reverse complement strand
ATGCCGGGCTCGCGGCCGTCGCCGCCGGCGAGCCGGGGGTCGCGCGGCTGCTGGCGGCCGTGCTCGATCACACCGGCTACCGGCAGTGGCTCGCCGACGAGGGGGGCGACGAGGAGGGAGAGGATCGCCTCGCCAACGTGGAGGAACTGCTCACGGCTGCCCAGCAACTCGACGACAGTCTCGTCGGCCGCGAAACGGACCCCGACGGTGAGCCCGTCGACCCGCTCGGGGCGTTCCTCGAGACCACCGCCCTCGTCTCCGACACCGACGTCTGGGATCCGGCCAGCGAGCGGGTGGCGCTGATGACGTTTCACGCCGCGAAGGGGCTCGAGTTCCCGGTGGTCTATCTCGTGGCCATGGAGGACGGCATCCTGCCGCACGAGCGCAGTCTCGACCACCCGGACCAGTTGGAGGAGGAGCGCCGACTGGTGTTCGTGGGCATCACGCGCGGCATGCAGGAGGTGCACGCCAGCTGCGCCCGCATCCGCGACTACCGCGGCACCCGCCGGATCGCGGCGCCGAGCCTGTTCCTCGCCGAAATGAGCGGCAGCGAAACGCTCCTGACCGGCGCCGAGGCCCCGCCCGGCGGCGGCCCGATCGACGAGCTTCTCGAGCCGCGGCCGTGGAGGTCGTCCTCCGACACGGTGGACGACGCTTCCCAGCTCGCCGGCGGTCCGGCGGAGGAGGATGTGTCCCAGGACGTCCCCGCGAGGATCGAGCCCTCCTCGCGCCGACCTTCAACCACCCCGCGTGCGCGGGCGTTCGAGACGGCCGCCGATCTCGCCGAACGTCTGGCGGGCGTGGCACAACCGCGCCGGGCCTACGCCGCCGGTCAACGGGTCCGGCACGCCGAGTACGGCGAGGGCGTGCTCTCGGGAATCAGCGGCACCGGCCCGAGATCGGTCGGCACGGTGATCTTCGACGGGCCCGCCGGCACGCGCAAGTTCATCCTCGGCCACGGCGCCCTGGAGCCGGTCGAGGAACGTTCTTGAACGAGATCAGAGCGCTGGCTTATGCCCCTGAACGGGCCTGCTCGCGCCACCACTTCACCGTGGAGGCCAAACCCGTCTCGAAATCCTGCCTCGGCTCCCAGTCCAAGAGCGAGCGGGCCCGTGAAATGTCGAGGGCACGCCGCGGCTGGCCATCCGGTTTCGAGGCATCCCATGCGATTTGCCCCTCGTATCCACAGGCCGCCGCGATCTTCACCACGAGATCACGGATCGGGATTTCGATGCCACCACCGAGGTTGATGGGCACCGGGTCTTCAATCGTCTCGGCTGCCCTCACGATCCCCTCTGCGGCGTCATCCACGTAGAGGAATTCCCGGGTTGCCGAGCCGGTGCCCCAGCAGACGATGGTATCGGCAGCCACGAGCCGCGCTTCCTCGCACTTGCGAATGAGAGCCGGAATCACGTGGCTCGAGGCGGGATCAAAGTTGTCGCCGGGCCCGTACAGGTTGACGGGGACGACGACAGCGCTCTTCAGCCCATACTGCCTTCGGTAGCCGTCGAGCATCACGAAGATCGACTTCTTCGCAATGCCATAGGGGGCATTGGTCTCCTCTGGATAGCCGTTCCACAGGTCATCCTCGCGAAACGGGATCGGGCAGTGCTTCGGGTAGGCGCAGACGGTCCCCGTATGCACGAACTTCTCGAGTCCCCGGCGGCGGGCGTACTCGACGAGGTGCAACCCCATCGCCATGTTGGCGTAGAAGAATCGGCCCGGCTGGGCCATGTTGGCTCCGATGCCTCCGACTTCGGCCGCGAGATGGATGACGACGTCAGGGCGGGCGGTGTCATACAGCCTCGCGACGTCGGCCTCGACGGTGAGGTCGAAGTCGCAACGGCGTGGCACGAACAGCCGGTCCGCGCGAACGCCCCTGGCGAGCAGCAGCCGACAGACGGCCCGGCCGAGAAATCCGGCGCCACCCGTGACGACGATTCGCTTTCCGGGGAGGTCGGTCATGATGCGAGGCTAGCGGTTGGGGACCACCGGGTCGTGGCCGGCGGCCAGGAGCACCTGCTCCTTGCGCGCGAGCGCGAGGTCCGAATCCACCATCATGGCCACCAGTTCGGCGAACGAAACCCGCGGCCGCCATCCGAGTTTCTCCCGCGCCTTCCGGGAGGAGCCGAGCAGCAGATCGACCTCGGCGGGGCGGAAATACCGCGGATCGACCTCCACGAAGTCCCGATAGTCGAGATCGAGCCGCCCGAACGTCAGTTCGCAGAATTCCCGGACGGAATGCGTCTCGTCCGTCGAGATCACGTAGTCGTCGGGCTCGTCCTGCTGGAGCATCAGCCACATCGCCTCGACGTAGTCGCCGGCGAATCCCCAGTCGCGGAGCGCGTCGAGGTTCCCCAGGTAGAGCTTCTTCTGCAGCCCGAGCTTGATGCGGGTCGCGGCCCGGGTGATCTTGCGGGTCACGAACGTCTCTCCCCGCCGCGGACTCTCGTGGTTGAACAGGATTCCACAGGAGCCGTGCAGGCCGTAGCTCTCGCGGTAGTTGACCGTGATCCAATGGGCGTACAACTTCGCGACGCCGTACGGGCTGCGCGGGTAGAAGGGCGTGGTCTCCTTCTGTGGCGTCTCGACCACCTTGCCGTACATCTCCGAGCTCGAGGCCTGGTAGAAGCGGATCTGGTAGCCCGCCGCATCCTGGAAATCCCGGATGGCCTCGAGCAGACGGAGCGTGCCCACGGCCGTGACGTCGGCCGTGTAGGCGGGCTGGTCGAAGCTCACGCGCACATGGCTCTGGGCGGCGAGGTTGTAGACCTCGGTGGGCCGGATCTCGCGGATCAGCCGCGCCAACCCGTTCCCGTCGGCCATGTCGCCGTGGTGCAGGACGAGCGGCCGATCCACCTCGTGGATGTCCCGGTACAGGTGCTCGATCCGCTGGGTGCCGAAGGTGCTCGAGCGGCGCACGATGCCGTGCACCTCGTAGCCCTTGTCGAGCAGAAGTTCGGCGAGGTACGAGCCGTCCTGGCCCGTGATGCCGGTGATCAGGGCGCGGTTGGCGGACACAGACACGATCGAAGCTCCGAATGCCGGCGGCTGACCATGCGCCACCCACCGGAACCATACCCGCCGGTCGGCCCCGGGTCAGCCCCGATCCGAGGCGGGCTCGACACCGCGGTTTTCGGGGTCGATGGCGGCCGTCCCGGCCGGGTCGGCGGCCTTGCCGGACGGTTCCGCGGCGGGGGGCGTCGCGTCCGACTTCGGCGCCGTGTCGAACATGGCGGCGTCGAACTCCGGAAGCAGCGCCGACAGAAAATCGGCGCAGATCACCGTCGCCTCGCCCCCCGGCAGCCGCGTCTCATCGATGATCGCATACAGCTTGTAGACGGCCGCGGTGCCGGCCAGTTCGATGCGGGCGATCTGGGGAGCGATCCAGCGGCCGTCGACTCCGTAGGTCCAGAACACCCGCAGCGTCTGACCCGTCTTGCGAAACGTCCCGGTGAACGTCTCCGCCGTGCGTCCGTCCTGGAGCGGGATGCTCTGGCGGTGTTCCGACTCGGCGATCTCGAACCCCGCCCCGGGATAGCAGCGGTCGGGCGTGTGGCCCGAGGCGTCGTGCGGCGTCGCGCACACGATGAACGCCGAGACCTTCGCCCCCGTCTCGCGGTTGGTGAACAGTCGCGAGATATGGCCCACGGCGCCGGCCCGCTCCAACTGCTTCGGGTCGCTCGCCAGTTCCTGCACGAACTCCCAGCCACCGAAGCGGTCGGGAAACCGCGCCTCCAACCGCTCGGCCGCGGCCTTGAGTTCCCCCTGCACGTTGCGGCCGCTCCACCGCTCGGTCCACAGGCCCTGCACGGCCGTCACCCCGACGACCAGGATCGCCCCCAGGACGACCGGCAGCAGCCCCGACAACGATGACGTCTTCATGCCGATCCCCAGCACGTGGCGAGCCGTCGTCAACCGGGCAGCGGCGATTCATAGAGCCGCCGCGGGCGGCCGTCGCCGTACCGGTTGAGAACCAGCCCCAGGACCCTGACGCCCACCGACCGCAGCCGGTCGATGGCCGCGCCGACGAGGGGGATGCGGCTCGTGTCGCGCATCGCGGCCAGGATGGCGATGTCGCTCTGCTGACCGAGCAGCAGGGAATCGGCAAAGGCCAGCACCGGGCCCGCGTCGATGACGATGTGGTCGAACGAGTCGCGATAGTGCCGGATGACCTTGCCCAGCTCGGGCCGGGAGAGGGCGGTGACGGCGGCATAGTCGCACGCGCCCCCGGTCACGGCGAACAGGCCGTCGATGCTCGTGGGCTGCACGGCCTCGTCGGGGCCGATCTCCCGTCGCAGCAACTCCGCCAGGCCGGTCCCCAGATCGAGTTGCAACGCGAGGTGGACATTCGGATGACGGAGGTCTCCGTCGAGCAGCAGCGTGCGCTTGTCGGCGCGGGCGAGGCTCGCCGCGAGCTGGGCGGCGAACGTCGTCTTCCCCTCGTGCTCCACCGCGCTCGTCACCAGGATCACGCGCGGCGCCTCGCGGCCCGACTGCACGACGAGCGTGCGGATGCTGTCCACGCTCTCGGCCGTCAGCCCGTCGTCGCCGCGGCGACGCGACCGGGCCACCGGCGGCAGCGTGCCCAGGACCCGGACCCCGAGCCGCTGCGGAACCTCGTCGGGCGAGCTCATGCGGTCGCGGAGGTATTCGAGGAGCACGATCAGCCCACCCCCGAACACGAGCCCGGCACCCCCCGCCAGCGTCGAGAGCATGATGCGGAACAGCCGATCGTCACCCTCCGGCACGCCGGCCTCCTCGATGAGCGTCACCCGGCTGGGCATCGACAGGTCGAGCGACGTCGTCTCCAACTGGATGCCGATCTGGTCGGTCACCCGCTGCAGCTGCTCGATCTCGCTGCGCCGGTGCTCGAGGTCGGCGTTCGCCTTGCCGAGTTCCGTGACCTCCTTCGACACCTTGTCGAACTCCCGCGACGTCTCGGCGAGCGTCTGGGCGAGCATCTCGCGCCGCATCCTGAGCACGATCGGGCTCTCGAGCGGCTGGCTGGAGCGGCGTCCCGCCGCCTCGAGCGCGAGCTGCGACACGATCTGCGGGCGGAGCTCCTGGCGGCGCTGGGCGATGCGCCGCGCGATCTGCTCCCGCTGCTCCCGCAGTCGCCGCACGGCGGGCTCGTTGGCGCCGCGGGCACTGCGGCCCTGCTGCGACATGATCGCCTCGTCGATCGCGGCGAGCTTGCCGTCGAGTTCGAGCACCTGCGGGTCGCGGATCAGCGCCGCGTCCACCACCTCCTCCGGAAGCTGGTCCTGCTCCGCGATGTCGCCCCGCGTCTTGGCGTCGATGATGGCCAGTTCGGCGTCGATCGTCGTGAGGTCCCGCTGCGCCTGCGTGAGTTGGGCGCGGAGGGTGCCGAGATGGTCGAGGAGCAAGGCCCGCTGGGTCATGACCTCGGCGCTGTTGCCGGTGCCGAGGGTGCGGGCCAGGGTGTTGAACGTCTCCCGCTGCTCGCGCATCTCGGCGACGTTTTCCTTGTACTTCTTCTCCAGCGCGTCGCGGCGACCGAGGCTTTCCGTCCGCTCCTTGTTGACGATGTCGTCGAGGTAACAGTTCGTGACCGCGTTGACGATCTTCGCCACGTCCGCCGCATTCCTGCCGCGGAGCCGCACCTGCACGACCTCCGACTCCATCGGCGCGGTGACCTGGATCGAACGCGTGAGCCAGCCGACCGGATCCTCGTCCTGCTCGCGGATCAACTCCAGGTCGGCGATGCCCGGCCGCCGCAGGGCCGACGTCATCACGAACGGCGACTTGATGAGGGCGACCTGCGTCTTGCGATAGGCCTCGTATTCGGAGTTGTCGCGGCCTCCGCCCCCGAGCATTCCCCCCTTGTCGCGAATCCGCAGCCAGGCCACCGCCTCGTAGCCCCGCGGCAGGAACAGCCAGGTGCCGATGGCCGCGGCCAGCGCGAGCAACGTGCCGAGGGCCACGGCGGGCAGCCACCGGCGGCGGAACGAGTGCCAGATCCGTCGGTAGTCGAGGCCCGCGGCGAGCGGATCGTCGGCCATCTGGGCCGGTGGCGAAAACAGCGGCGGCTGGGCGAGCGTCGCATCGCGGACGACGAGCGTTCCGGCCGCCGTACTGGGGGCCGTCGCCGTCGAGGCATCCGATGCCGTGGTCGAATCGCTCATGGAAACATCCGTCGGAAGACGCGACTGCCTACCTCAATGTAGCCCATATTTTCGGGTCAATCCGCACACCTTCAGGGGCGGGGGTCCCGCGGCGGAACGACGGGGACGGGTGGTGCCGGCTGGCGCGGTCGCCGGGCCGCGACGGCAGCGGCCGCCGGGGTCGGCCGCTGCGGCGCAAGTGCCGTCACCGTCGCATCTTCCGTGATCACCAGGTGGGCCAGGATCTGCTGCAGCAGAAACAGCATTCCCAGGGCCATCGGCATCATCACCCAGCCGGCAAGATCGTGAAACACCATCTCCGCCAACTCCGAACTGGCCACCTGATACAGCAGTCCCGTCACCGTGATACGGATCGAGTTGACGATCAGTGCGATCGGGATCGCGCTCGCGAGAATCACGAGGTTTTCCCACCAAGCCCGGTCACCGAGCATCACCAGGGCCACGGACAGGGCCACGAAGATCGTGAGCATCCGCAGGCCGCTGCAGGCATCGACCACGCCCAGGTGCATGTCGCCGACGATGATCTGGTTGCCCTCGCGGAAGGCGTCCAGGCCGAGTGTCTGCAGGGCGTAGGTGCTCACGATCGTCGCCAGCGTCTGCAGCGGCCCGAGCAGGTAGCGCGTGGCCTCGTCCGGCAGCGGGTACATGAAGATCAGGAAGGCGATCGGGGCCCACGCCCAACGAAACA
The DNA here is from genome assembly GCA_009923125.1 of Planctomycetia bacterium. GTDB lineage: Bacteria > Planctomycetota > Planctomycetia > Pirellulales > UBA1268 > RGVT01. Next base: position 1,831 of record RFUD01000078.1, on the reverse strand, counting down.
CGCTCCAGCCACCGACCAGCAGGAACACGCCCAACAGGGCGGGGACGAACGTGTACATGTCGATCGTCACGATCCGGTAGCGGGCGGCCGCCAAACGCAGCCCGAAACTGATCGCCAGGAGCGCCAGGCCGGCGAGGCGGGCCGACAGGGAGACCGGCTCGACCGGCCGCCGCCACCAGAAGAGCAGCCCCGCGGAAAACAGGGGCACGATCCATCCGTGGGAATACTGCGGGTTGCTCCAGCTCGACTGCGCGTTGAGCAGTCCCGGCCAATAGCTATAGACGAGCAGGCCCGTGAGTCCTGCGATGGCCAGCCAGGCGTTCCGCCCCTCGGGGCGCGACCATTCGACGCGAAACTCGGCCATCCGCCGCTTCACGCCCTCGACGAGGCCCTCGTCGATCACGGGCGGCGGGGCACTCGTCGCGGCGGCCCGCGGCGGGGCGGCGGCGGAAACGATCGGGGTGATGCTCATCGTTCAAAACGCCTCCCACCGGACCGCCCAACTATACACCATGCGACGGGCGGGCCGGACGGAGGGGCCACGCCGCCACGCACCGCACCGGGCATCGCCCCGCGGCGTCCTACGACGGCGTCTGCATCCACACCTGGGCGAGCCAGCGCCACGTGAGAATCTGCCCCGCGACCGCCACGCACAAGTCAGCGCAGCAGGGGCCGGCCGGCGTCCGGCGGCCGGTCGCATCCGGCGGCGCCAGAACCGTCAGCGCGGACCGCACCAGGGCCGCCACGGGCATCAACGCCACCGCCGTGAGCAGTCCCTGCCAGCCCAGCACCGCACCCGCGAGGACGAACGCCTCGCGCAGCCATCGACTGCGGACGCACGCGCCCACGACGACGCCCGCCAGCATGCCCAGCAGTCCACTCGTCAGGGCTGGCCAGCCAGGGCCGCTGAGCGGGCCGCCGGCGACGATGGCGAGGCCGCCGAGCCCGCCGACCGCGGTCGCGAACCAGCGCGGGGCGACCGCGACACGATCGAGTTCGCACAGCGCCCACGCCAGCAGCGTCATGAGCAGCGCCCCGTGCGTGGCGCAGAGCAGCAGAAACGACCAGTCGGCGTGCATCAACAGCGCGTCCGCGCCCGTGCGCACGGACTCGAACCGCGTGCCGGGCATGAGTCGCCCGCCGGCAAGGAGTTCCGCCGCCACGACACCGCCGACCGCCGCCGCAGCCGCCTCGACGAGCGGATACCGCGGGGAGATCGGGCCGCGACAGTCGCGGCAGCGGCCGCCGAGCATCAGCCATCCCAGCACCGGAACATTGTCGCGCCAGCGCACGCGGCTGCCGCAGCGCGGGCATCGGGAACCTCCCCGCGCCACCGATTGCCCGCGGGGCCCGCGATGCATCACGACGTTGAGAAAACTGCCCAGGTTCGCCGCCAGCAGGCAGCTGAAGATGGCGATCGTGGCCGTCGCGAGCTCTTCCGCCCACGCACCCACATCCGCATGGTCCATGGTCTCCGTCCTGTCATCAGCCGGATGAACTGGGGTTCCGCGGCGCCGGTCACCGCAACGCGTTCGGGAAACCCGCCTGCCACCGCCCCGCCCATGGAACAAACCAGGGCGCGGAGGTACGGTACTCAGCATATGGTCTCCTCTGCGGAACAGGACGCGAATGTGGCGGCGGGCGACGTCGAGTCCGACCCGGCCCGGCCGACGCGCTGGCGGCTCCCGGCCTGGGCGAACATCGCGCTTCGGGCCGCCGTCACCCTCGCTTTGATGGCGGCGGCGCTGCGGGGCATCGAGTGGTCGAAGCTCGCGACGCTCTTCGGCACGATCGACTGGCGGTGGTGGGCGGCGGGGTTCGCCGCCGGCAT
>RFUD01000077.1 GCA_009923125.1 Planctomycetia bacterium | reverse complement strand
GCCTGGGTCTTCGGGGGCGTGCGATTGATCTCGTCCGCGAGCAGGATGTTGGTGAAGATCGGCCCTTCCACGAACCGGAAGGCCCGGCGGCCGGATTCGTCCTCCTCCAGCACGTTGGTGCCGGTGATGTCGGAGGGCATGAGGTCGGGCGTGAACTGCACCCGCTTGAAGCCGACGTCGAGGATCCGGGCCAGCGTCGACACCATGAGCGTCTTCGCCAGGCCCGGCACGCCCTCGAGCAGGCAGTGCCCGCGGGTGAAGATCGCCGCGAAGAGCTGCTCGATCACGTCGTTCTGGCCGACGATGACCTTCTGCAACTCCTCCTGCATCAGCCGCCGGTGCTGGGCGAACTCGTGCAGGACGTCGTCGAGCGTCTTCGGCTTGGGCGCGGTGGACACGGGGTGACGCGATCCTTCCTGATGACGGGAGCCGGGCTTCCTGACGAGGGCCGGACCCGCGCGGCCGACCTGACGCAGTCCAGTATCCGCCTTCGTCGCCAAAGCGGCAAACGCGCGGTGGCCCGGGCCTGCCGTTTCCCCGAGCACGCGATGGTGCCGGGGGAAAAACCGGTAAACTTCCTCACGTGTCACGTCATGCCATGCCATCCCGCGCTCCGCCTCGATGGGCGTTCCCCTGCCTGCGATGGTTCACCGTCACGCTCGTGGCCCTGGCGGTCGTGGCTGGCGGTCATGGCCGCCCCGCCCGTGCCGCCGAGCCGGGCGACCTCTCGCCGGAGCGGATGCAGCGGGCGATCGACAAGGCCCGCGACTGGCTCGTCCGCGAGCAGGAAAACGACGGCACGTGGGAGTGCGCGATGCGCACGCAGGACACACGCGTGGGGGCCACGGCCCTGGTCATGCTGGCGCTGGCGAACGCCGGCGTGGCGGCCGACGATCCTCCCCTGCGGAAGAGCCTCGACTGGCTGCGGCGGCAGGAGCCGGAAGAGACCTACTCGGTCTCGCTGCAGACGCTCGTGCTCGCCATGCTCTCGCCCGCGGCCGACCGGGCGATCATCCAGCGGAACGTGGGCTGGCTCGAGCAGACCCAGGTGTCCCAGGGCCCCGCGACCGGCTCGTGGTCCTACGGCAAGGGCAAGGGCACCGGCGACAACTCCAATTCCCAGTTCGCGCTGCTCGCCCTGCACGAGGCCGCCCGCGTGGGTGCACGGGTCAAACAGGACGTGTGGATGAAGGCCCAGCAGTACTGGGTCTCGTGCGCGAATGCCGACGGCTCGTGGGGCTACACGATCGGCAACGTCGCGGGCACCGGCAGCATGACGTGCGCCGGGATCGCGAGCGTCTGGATCACGGCGGAACACCTCGGCACTCCCGACGCCCAGGCCGGCCGCGACACCGTGTCGTGCTGTGGCGGCGGGACGTCGCCCAAGGTCCTCGAACGGGGCCTCGACTGGCTCGGCCGGCGGTTCAGCGTGCGGGAGAATCCCGGGGGCGGACAGACCTGGCACTACTACTACCTGTACGGTCTCGAGCGGGTCGGCCGGTTCACGGCGCGGCGATTCATCGGGGAGGCCGACTGGTATCTCGAGGGCGCCCGCGTGCTGGTCGCGAGCCAGGACCAATTGTCCGGCGCGTTTCGCGGCGGCCGGATCGAGGACCCGGTCGTGGCGACGAGCTTCGCCCTGCTGTTCCTGGCGAAAGGCCGCCGGCCCGTGCTGGTGGCGAAAAGCCGCCACGATCCCGGCACCGACTGGAACCGCCACGGCCACGACATCGCCCACCTCGTGGAGCACGTGGAAACGCTGTGGAAGAAGGACTATCCGGCGGGCCTCTCGTGGCACGTGGTCGACACGCCGTCCGCGACGCTCGACGATTTTCGCCAGGCGCCGGTGCTCTGGCTCTCCGGCAAGGCCGTCTTCGATCTCGGCCCGGACGCCGGGCCGCGGCTGCGTCGCTACATCGACGAGGGCGGCTTCATCTTCGCCGAGGCCTGCTGCCCGGCCAGCGGCGATTTCGACCGGCGGTTCCGCCAACTCGTCGGCGAAGTGTTCCCCGAGCCGGAGTACCGCCTCAATCTCCTGCCGCCCGAGCATCCGGCCTGGCATGCCGAGGCGGTCGTGCCCCCGGAGCTCCACCGTCCGCTCCTGGGCGTCGACTACGGCTGCCGCACCTGCCTGATCTACGCTCCCCCGACCGACCTCGATCGGGCCGCCCCGTCGATGCCGAGCCTCTCCTGTCTGTGGGAGATCGGCGGGCCCTCCCGCCGGGCACTGGCGCCCGCGATCCAGCGGGAGGTCGATGCGGCGCTGGCGATCGGCACGAACGTCCTCGCCTACGCCACCAACCGCGAGCTCAAGAGCAAGGACCAGCTGTTCGCGCTCGATCAGGGACCGGCCGAGCCGGCCGACCGCTTCGAGCGCGGGCAGATCACGATCGGCAAGCTGCGGCACGGCGGCATGTGCGACGCCGCGCCGGCGGCGCTCGCCAACATCCTGCGGGCGGCGGCCCGCGAACTCGGGGTCCGGGTGGACGACACCCCCGCCCAGATCGACCCCGCCGATCCCCGGCTGTTCGATCACCACCTCGTGTTCATGCACGGCCGGCAGGGCTTTTCCTTTCCGGAGGCGGCCCGCGAGCGGCTGCGACAGTTCTTCGATCGCGGCGGCACGCTCCTCGCCGACAGCATCTGTGCCTCCGGGAGCTTCACGGCCGCGTTTCGCGCCGAGATCGCCGCGGTCCTGCCCGATCACAAGCTCGAGGAGATTCCGGCGTCGGACCCGCTGTTCACGGCGGGCGAGTACGGCGGCTACGAGATCCGTGAGGTCACGCTCCGCGAGCCGGCGGGTGGCGACGGCCCGCTCGCCGCGCGGCGCCGTCGAATCCCTCCCCAGCTCGAGGGTGTCCGGATCGGTGATCGCTGGGCCGTGATCTTTTCCCCCTACGACCTGTCGTGCGCCCTCGAGAAGCAGAACTCGCTCGAGTGCACCGGCTACGACCGCGACGACGCCGAGAAGATCGCCCTCAACATCCTGCTCTATTCGCTGCATCGCTGACGGGCCGAGGCCGGCCCCGTGGTCGCCAGGCCTTGCCGGCTTCGACCACGAGCAGCGGCACGAGCGACACGGCGAGCACGAGCGCCCATTCGACGTCGAGGTGGCCGCCGATTTCAAAGATGGGCCGGGCGAACGGCAGCATCACGACCGCGATCTGGAGCAGCATCGACACCGCCACGGCGACGCTCAGCGCGGGATTGCCCGCGAGTCCCTGCCGCCAGATCGGGATCCGGTCGCTGCGGCACGCGAAGGCGAAAAACAGCTGCGCGAACGCCGCGACGCAGAAGGTGACGGCGCGGGCGTGGGGGAGCCGGTCGGCGTGGCCGCGGTACGCAGCCCAGAAGGCGATCAGCATCACGGCCGCCAGCAGGGAGCCATGGAGGAGGATCCTCCGGCCGTGCTCCCAGGTCACCACCGGCTCGCGGGCCGGCCGCGGGCGGCGGCACATGATCCCGGGCTCCGGTGGCTCGAGCCCCAGGGCCAGGGCCGGCAGCCCGTCGGTGATCAGGTTCAGCCACAGGATCTGGATCGCCGCCAGCGGCGCGGGCCAGCCGACGACGGCGGCCACGAGCATCACCAGCACCTCGCCGGCGTTGCACGACAGCAGGTAATGGATGAACTTCCGGATGTTGTCGTAGATGCCCCGCCCCTCCTCCACGGCGCTGACGATCGACGCAAAATTGTCGTCGGTGAGCACCATGTCCGACGCCTCCTTCGTGACGTCGGTGCCCGTGCGCCCCATCGCGATGCCGATGTCGGCCGCCCGGATCGCGGGGGCGTCGTTCACGCCGTCGCCCGTCATCGCCACGACCTCGCCGCGCCGCTGCCAGGCCCGGACGATCCGCAGCTTGTGCGCCGCGGTGACACGGGCGTAGACCGCGATCGACGCCGCCCCCGTCGCCAGCGCGTCGTCGGACAGCGTGTCGAGGTCCTGCCCCGTCGCCACGCGGTCGGCCACCCCGGCGATGCCCAGTTCGCGGGCGATCGCCAGGGCCGTCGCGGGATGGTCGCCCGTGATCATGAGCGGGCGGATTCCGGCCGCGATGCAGGTCGCCACCGCCGTGCGGGCCTCGTCGCGCGGCGGATCGATCATCCCCACGAGCCCGCAGAACACGAGACCGTGCTCGAGGTCGTCGGGCGCGCCATCCGCACACGGCGACCGGGCATCCGGCAGCCAGGCCATCCCCAGCACCCGCAGCGCGTCGGCGGCCAGGTCCGCGGCCCGCGCGAGGACCTCCGCGCGCCGGCCCCCGGTCAGCGGCCTGACGACGTCGCCGTGGATCTCGTGCGTGCAGCGATCGAGCACCTCCTCCGGCGCCCCCTTCGTGTACACGACGAGGCCTCCGCCCGCCTGCCGTCCGACCACCGACATCACCTTGCGCTCCGAGTCGAACGGCTGCTCGTAGGCGATCGGCTCCCGGTCGTCCGCGCCGACGCCCGCCTTCATCGCGGCGACGACGAGCGCTCCCTCGGTGGGATCGCCGACCACCTCCCAGCGGTCGTCCTCACCCGCCGGACGCACGCTGGCGTTGTTGCAGCGCACGCCGATGGTCAGCAGCCGGACGAGGTCGGGGTCGGACCGCGGCTCGACGGCGTCCGACGGGGCGGCGCCGTCGCGGGTGAACGCGCCCCGCGGTGCGTAGCCCGCCCCGGACACCCGGTAGGTCCGCGTGCCGGTGACGAGCACCCGCACGGTCATCTCGTTGCGGGTGAGCGTTCCGGTCTTGTCGGACCCGATCACCGTCACGCTGCCGAGCGTCTCGACGCTCGGCAGCCGCCGCACGAGCGCATTGCGGGACACCATGCGCTGCAGTCCCAGGGCGAGCACGAGCGTGACGACCGCGGGCAGCCCCTCCGGCACCGCCGCCACCGCCAGACTGACCGACCGCAGCAGCACGTCGAGGGGGCTGCCGCCGCGGACCAGGTCGAGCACCGAGATCACCGCCACGACCGCCAGGCAGACGACGATCAGCACGCGGCCCAGCTCGCCGAGGCGGCGCTGCAAGGGCGTGGTCTCGGGCGTGGTCGATTCCAGCAGCCCGGCGATGCCGCCCAGCTCCGTGTGCATGCCCGTGGCGACGACGAGGCCCGTGCCGCGGCCCGAGGCGATCACCGTGCCCGCGTGAACGAGCGTGCCGCGGTCGCCGAGCGGTGTGCCCGGCCCCAGCACGGCGGCCGCATCCTTCACCACCGGCACCGACTCCCCGGTGAGCGCCGCTTCCTGGGCGGCGAGCCCGTGGGCCACGACGAGCCGGGCGTCGGCCGGCACGTGGTCGCCCGCTTCGAGCGCGATCAGATCGCCGACCACGAGGCCACGTGCTGGCACGACCGCCACCAGCCCGTCGCGCACGACCCGTGCATGCGGCGCGGAGAGCCGTTGCAACAGGCCGAGTGCCCGCTGGGCCCGTTCCTCCTGCAGGAAGCCGATCACCCCGTTGACCAGCACGATGGCCAGGATCGCCGCCGCATCGGCCCATTCGCCGAGTGCCCCGGCGACCACGGCCGCGACCAGCAGGATGCCGATCACGATCTCCTGAAACTGCCTCGCCAGTCGCCGCCACCAGGGGATGGCCGGCGCTGCCTCGATCACGTTCTCCCCCCACGCCCCGAGCCGCCGCGCCGCCTCGGCGGCCGAGAGCCCGGCGTGCGGATCACCGCCGATCCGCGCGGCGACGTCCTTCGGGGCGAGGGCATGCCACGCGCTGGGAACTGGTGCTCGGGTCACGCTGCCCTCCGCGGAACGGTGCGGCACTCGCCGGCTGCGCTTCCATTATCCGCGGCAGGCCGCCCGCAGGCGGGCTAGTTCTCCGAGTCGTCCCTCCCCGTCAGGTAACTGCCGTAGTACAGGAGCGTGAGCACGCTCTGCAGCGTGGCGGCCACGTAGGTCCAGGCGGCGGCGTTGAGCACCTTGTTGACCGACGGCATCTCGTCGGCCGGCACGATGCCGAGGCCCACGAGCTGGGCCTTCGCCCGGTTGCTCGCGTCGATCTCCACCGGCAGATTCACGAGCTGGAAGAACACGGTGCCCGCGAAAAGCGCGATCCCGAGCCACGCCAGCGGCTTGATCGCCAGCATCAGTCCGATCACGAACATGGTCATCCCGAAGCCGCTGCCGATGTTGGCGAAACTGACCGCGGCGTTGCGGATCGTCATCAGCGAGAAACTCTGGGCATCCTGCAGCGCGTGCCCCGCCTCATGCGCCGCGATGCCCACCGCCGCCAGCGATCGGCTCCCGTAGACGGCCTCCGACAGGCGGAGCACCTTTTTCTCGGGGTCGTAGTGGTCGTTGAGCTTGCCGGGGATCGCCTCGATCTCGACGTCGGTCGCGCCGGCGGAGTCGAGGATGTGACGGGCGGCCGCGCCGCCCGTCAACGGGGCCGGTTCGTGGGACGCCGCGGCGAACGCGGACTGCACCCGCCACTGGGCCCACATCGCGAGCAGCAGGGCCGGGGCGACGGCGAGCATGTAACCTGGATCGAAGAACAGGGGCATGGATTTCCGTGGGCTCCTTGGGAACTGCGGCTCGGGAACGGCGGCCGCGCGGTCAGGATCCGGTCCGGCGCGTCGCCGCAGGGTATTGTAGGCCTACGGCACCATGCTCAGGAATGTTCACCACCACCCCCGTTTGGCCGGCCTGTTCCTCGCCGGCATCGCCCTGGCGGGATGCGGCCGCGGTCAGCCGCACCCGGCTCCGTTGCCCGTGGCTGTTTCCGCCCCCCCCGCCGCCTCGCTCTGCGAGCGGATCGAGGCCGTGATCGCCCATGCCCGCGACCGTCGCCGGCTGGACGCCGCCGTCCACGGAGCCTGGCAGATCATCCACGGCATCCTGGCGTACGGCCCGGACCTGCCGCTCGCACACGACGGGCAAACGACCCCGGCGCTCGAGTATCTGCTCGCCGGCGGGTCGGTCACCGGCTGGCAGCTACGGCCCGGCAGCCGCGGCGTGATCGCGGTCGTCGAGGAAGGCAGCACGACCGGACAGGGCCATCCCGACCAGTGGATCGGCTACCTCTCGCAGTGCGGCGTCGGGGGAATCCCGCTCGCCACGAAGTTGAGCATCCGGGGCCGGACGTTCTCGCTGGCCGACCTCCTCGAGCAGGCGCGGCACGACATCCGCCAGGGCCAGGAGGCGTCCTGGACACTCATGGCGCTCACGGCGTACCTGCCGCCCGACGCCGAGTGGCGGGCCGGCGACGGGGCGCGGTGGACGACCGAGAGGGTGGTGCGCATGGAGGCCGAGGCCGACCTGTCGTCGAGCGCCTGCGGTGGCGCCCATCGGCTCGCGGCGCTCGCGTTGGCGCTCGCCGCCCACCGGTCCGCTGCACCGGACCCCGACGCACCGCTGACAGGGGGGTGGGCCGCCGCCGCCGACAGGGTCGCCGATGCGATCGACCGTGCCCGCCGATTCCAACAGCCCGATGGCGGTTTCTCGACCCACTTCTTCCAGCGGCCCGGCACGTCACCCGACGTGTTCGCCCAACTCGGGGCCACCGGCCACGTGTTCGAGGTGCTCGCGATCGCCCTCGATGACGAGGCCCTGGCCGCCGGCTGGGTGACGAGGGCCGCGGAGCGGCTGGTGACGCTCCTGGAACGGACGGCCGACGTGGATGTCGAGTGCGGCGCCCTGTACCATGCGGTCCATGGCCTGATCCTGTACAACCAGCGGATGTGCCGGGGTTCCACCCCGGCCGTGGCCCGCGACGACGGTTGACCATGTACGGCCTGATCTTCTTCTACATCCAGAAATTCGCCGAATCGGCCCCCCACGGCACGATGTCGTGGAGTTCCATCCGGTCGAGCGTCGCCACCGGGGCCGCGCGGTATCTGCCATCGGGAAGCTATCCCGACGCCGATGCGGTGCGGTTGCTGACGAGCATCGCGGAGTCCACCGGCCATCCGCTCCCCGAGGTGCTCAAGCGATTCGGCCGCTTTCTCGCGCCGCACCTGATCAAGGTGGCCGGCAAGCACGTCGATCCGGGCTGGCGGACGCTCGACCTCATCGAGCACACCGAGTCGATCATCCATGCCATGATCCGGACCTCGAACCCGGGTGCCCAGCCCCCGGTGCTCGAGGCGGTGCGGCCCGCGCCGGACGAGCTGCATCTCGTCTACAGTTCGCAGCGGCAGCTCTGCCCGCTGGCCCTGGGGCTGATGCACGGAGTCGCCGAGCAGTATCACGAGCGGATCGAGGTGGAAGAGCCCTCCTGCATGCACCGCGGCGACCCGTTCTGCTCGTTCGTCATCCGGTGCATCCCGAACGACACGCACGCCGCCGGCTCGACGCTCGCCGACACGGCGGACGTGAGGCCGGGGAGAGAGCCGCCCCCCGTGAGCAGCCTCGAGGGCGACTCGATGCCCCCGTCGATCGGCGGGTATGCCGTCGTGCGGTTGCTCGGCCAGGGCGGCATGGGCCGCGTCTACCTCGGCCGCGACGAGCGGCTCAATCGCGACGTGGCCATCAAGGTGCTGCATCCCTCGAAGGCCCGCGACTCGACGGCGACCCGGCGGTTCCTGCGGGAAGGACGGGCGGCGGCGGCCGTCGAGCACCCGCACGTGATGGCGATCTACCAGGTCGGTGAGGAACGCGGGCTGCCCTACATCGTCATGCAGCGGCTCGTCGGCCGCACGCTCAAACAGGCTCGTCAGTCCGGACCATTGCCCCTCCGCGAACTGCTGCGGATCGCGCGCGAGACGGCCGACGGCCTCGCCGCCGCCCACCGGCAGGGTCTCGTGCACCGCGACATCAAGCCC
>RFUD01000076.1 GCA_009923125.1 Planctomycetia bacterium | reverse complement strand
GCCAGAAGCGTCCAGAACTGGGCGGGCACGGGGGTGGGCATGGCAAACTCGATGCGCGGCGCGGCAACCGTCGGCTCCATCCTAGCCTAGCCGCCGCCCCGGTCCCGCTGCCACGCGCCGGGGGAAGCGCCGGGGAAGGTTGTGGAGCGGAAACGGCTGCCGATAAGATCGCGCGGCCCCGAGGAGTGCCCCGCATCATGCGATCGAGCGAAGCCACCCGCATCTACTTCGACCGCGCCGCCGACGAGCTCGATCTTTCCGCCGGGATCCGCCGTCAACTCCTGGGCGCCAAACGCGAGGTGCAGGTCCAGATCCCGGTCGAACTCGATTCCGGCGAGGTGGCCACCTACGTCGGCTACCGCGTCCAGCACAACGACGCCCGCGGCCCGATGAAGGGCGGCCTCCGCTACCACCCGCAGGTCGATCTCGACGAGGTGCGCGGCCTGGCCGCGCTCATGACCTGGAAGACCGCCGTCGTCAATCTGCCCTACGGCGGCGCCAAGGGGGGCATCGCCCTCGACCCCACGAAGCTCTCCCGGAGGGAACTGGAGCGGGTGACGCGCCGGTTCGTCGACGCCATCCACGACCTGTTCGGCCCCGACGTGGACATCCCGGCGCCCGACATGGGAACGACCGCCGAGGTGATGGCCTGGATCATGAACCAGTACGACAAGTACCACGGCTTCTCCCCCGCCTGCGTCACCGGCAAGCCGATCGACTACCACGGCATTCCCGGCCGCGAGGAGGCGACCGGTCGCGGTGTCGGTGCCCTGACGCTCAAGCTCCTGAGCCGCCTCGGCCGCCGCATCCCCGGCACCCGCGTGGCGATCCAGGGCTTCGGCAACGTCGGCACGCACACGGCCAAGTTCCTCCACGACGCCGAATGCACGCTCGTGGCCGTGAGCGACGCCGACGGCGGCTTCCACCGCGCCGACGGGCTCGACGTGCTCGCCTGCCTGCGGCACGCCCGCGAGCACGGCGGACGGCTCGCAGGCTTCACCGGCGGCGAGCCGCTCACGAACGCCGAGCTGCTCGCCATCGACTGCGATGTCCTGATTCCCGCGGCCCTCGGCGGCGTGCTCACGAAGGCGAACGCCGCCACCGTGAAGGCCCCGATCGTCGTCGAGGCGGCCAACGCCCCGATCGAACCCGACGCCGACGCGATCTTCGACGAGCGCGGCATCGTCGTGGCGCCCGACATCCTGGTGAACGCCGGCGGCGTGACGGCGAGCTACTTCGAGTGGGTGCAGAACCGGCAGCACTACCAGTGGGGCGTGGCCCGCGTCTACCAGGAGCTCGACCGCGTCCTCGGCGAGGCCTTCGAGCAGGTGTGGCAACTCTCCACCTCGCGCAAGGTCCCGCTCCGCACGGCCGCCTACATGGTGGGCGTCGGCCGCGTCGCCCGCGCCACGATCCTCGGGGGCACGGCGTAGACGCACTTCGCGTCTCAGCTTGCCCAAGCCGGCACGGGGTTACCCCGTGCCGTCTCGCCGGACGTTCGTTGCGCCCATCCTGGGCTTCACTCACTCGGATGTGCCTGCGCTCCGGCATCCATGCCTGCGCTGGTCACATACGCCGGCTCAACGGCAGGGGTAACCCCTCGCCTCCCCATTCCAGTTGAGGAGGCTCGGGGCTGGCCGCTGTCCTCGAGCGGGCTGTGGGAGCAAGCGCAGCCAGGATGGCGAAGCGCAGCGGACACGCAGAGAGCCGAGGCCGGGAGGGCCGAGGCGAACGTCCGGCGAGAGGGCACGGCCAGCCCCGAGCCGGCGCGAGCCTACGGCCGATACCAGTCGCCGCGCAGCCAGTCGGCGAGGAGGCCGATCTGTTGCGGCGAGAGCATCGGCGCGGCGCCTTCCGCGGCCTTGCCGAAGCTCGGCATCCGGTCGTTCGTGTCGCCGTAGAACCGCGCGTGCGTGGGGTCGGTGATGATGCCCACGAGCCAGTCGCGCGTGCCCCAGCCGGTGAGGTCGGGGGCGGAGCCGAGATCGGTGCCGTTGTCGCCGAGCTTGTGGCAGCCGCCGCAGCGCTCGCCGTCGGCCACGAGGGCCCTGCCCCGCTCCAGGATGGCCGGCTGCACGCCCGGATCGGCGAGCCCGGCTTCGGATGCCATGGCGACGATCACCGCCTCGATGTCGTCCTTCTTCCACTGGTCGGCGTCGGCGAGGTCGCCCTGCACGAAGCTCACCATGTCGCCTTCCTTGTGGGCGGTGTTGCCGAAGTAGGCCGGGCCGGCCACCTGGGCCGGATCGAGGAGCCCGCGCATCCACGAGGCCCTGCCGAACTCGAAGAGATTGGCCGCCGAGGCCTTGGCGAGGATCGCCTCGGCTCCCGGCGACCGCGGATCGACGTGGGCATGGCAGCTCGCGCAGTGCTGGGCGAACAGCCGCGGGCCCTGGCTCTTGGCGTCGGCCCGCACGAGTTCGAGCATGCCGGCCGGCGGGATCTTCTCGGGCCGGCCGGCGAGCTCGATCGCCCGGGCCGCGTCGAGCCGGGCCTGCTTCGCGGCGTCGAGGAAGGCCTGCGAGTGCCGGATCTTCTCCAGCTTCCGCCACTGCCGCTGCACGACCCCGATCCTGGCGGCGTCGCCCCCGAGCGCCGCGGCCAGCTTCGTTTCGTCGCCGCCGGTTTCGTCGTAGAGCTTCTGCGCCTCCGCGAGCGGCGCCTTGTCCACCCACAGGGCGTAGTAGTCTTCGTTGAGCGCCATCGCGGTGAGCAGGCCCGCCCCGGCGACGACGCCGAGCGTGAAGGCGACGTTGAACCGGTGCCCCAGCCGCCAGTTGCCGATGATCGGCATCAGGAACATGACGCCCATGATCAGGCCAGGCACCACGATCGCGCCCAGAAACTCCCCCGTCGCCCCCCAGCCCTCGAACACCTTCAGGAACTGGAACAGGAACAGGAAGTACCACTCGGGCCGCGCGGCGGCGTAGGGGAGCGAGGGATCGGCCGGGGCGCCGAGCTCGGCGCCGAGATGCCCCGCGTGCACCGGCTCGCCCAGGAGCATGGCGCGGAGCGCCGGCATCAGGATCACGCCCAGCACCACGGCCATCACGGCCAGCATCGCCACGGCGTCCTTGAGCACCTGGTCGGGCCAGAACATCGCGTCGGGCCGCGTGAACGGCCGCTTCGCGTGCAGCCCGTGCTTGCGGAACAGCGCGAGGTGGACGACGAGCATCAGGATCAGGGCCCCGGGGAGGAAGCCCGCGTGGAGGGCGAAAAACCTCGTCAGCGTGTGGTGGCCGTATTCCGTGCCGCCGATCACGAGCTGCTGGATCGACGGCCCGAACACGGGCACGATTCCCGCGAGGTTCGTGGCCACGATCGTGGCCCAGTAGCCCTTCTGGTCCCACGGCAGCAGGTAGCCCGTGAGCGCCATGCCGAGCACGAGCATCATCAGGACGAGGCCGAGCCAGAAGTTCACCTCGCGCGGCGCCCTGTAGGCGCCGTCGATCACCACCTGGAGGAGATGGAGCGCGAGCAGGACGACCATCGCCTGCGCCATGAAGTGATGGATGCCGCGGAGCAGCCAGCCGCCCGTCATCTCGTGCTGGATGTAGTAGACGCTCTCCCAGGCGGTCTGGGCGCTCGCCGAGTAGCTGGCCCAGAGAAACAGCCCGGTGATCACCTGCGTCATGAACGCGAACACGAGCGTGCTGCCCCACACGTACCGCCAGCGGGCCCCGCCGGGCACCCGCTCGTAGAGCGCCTCGTGCATCACCGCCCGGTACCCGGTGCGATCGTCGAGAAAGTCGGCCAGCCGGCCGAGGGGCCCCTTGCGGGCGACGGAAGAGCGCGTGTCGGGCCTGTTCATGGGGTGCGCCTCGTGAAACGGCCTACTGCACGACCTTCTCGGCCACGCCGGCCCGGAACTTCTGCCACTTCACCTCCACCTCGCCGTTCTTCGCGACGCGGCATTCGAGGGCGTCCATCGGTCGCGGGCTCGGGCTCGGGGCCACGATGCCGCCGTCGAGCGTGAACGTGCTGTTGTGGCAGGGGCAGCGGAAGCACCGGCCGCCCGACTCCATCTCCACGAAGCAACCGGCGTGCGGGCAGGTCGCCGACAGCGCCTCGACCGTCCCCGATCCCTTCTCGCGCCGCAGATACACCGCGCCGACCGGCTCGGCCGCGAACCCCGTCCAGGCGTCGGCACGCTCCGTGATCACCGCGAACTGCCGCGGGACGCCGTCGTCGGGAAGCGCCGACAGCTCCGTCACCGGCAGGAACGACGCCGCGGCCCCCTTGCGACGCAGCGGGTCGAGGAAGGCCCATAGCCCCGCCCCGATCGGGGCCAGCGTCGCGAGGCCGCCGCAGGCGATCGCCAGCAGTTCCGCGAGGAAGTTGCGCCGTCCGGCCGGACCGGGGCCGACATCGGCCGTTCGTCCGCTCATGCCGCTGCTCCAATCGTTCGTGGGGGCGTGGGTGCGTCGGTGGGTGCGTGATGTCCACCCCGACTTTACGAGCCGCGGCAGGCTTCGTCCACGGCGGCGAGCACCTGTGCACGGGCCGTCTCGAACGGCCCCGGCAAGATCGCGCCGGCCGCCGCCTTGTGACCGCCCCCGCCGAACCGCGCGGCGAGCAGGTTGCAATCGACCTGGCATCGGCTGCGGAAGCTGGTCTTGATCCGGCCGTCCGGCTGTTCGATCAGGATCACCGCGATCTCGGTCCCCTTCACCGCGAGCGTGAGGTTGACGAGGTCCTCGGTGTCGGCGGGCAGGGCCTGCACCTCCTTGATGTCGCTCTGCCGCACCGTGGACACGATCACCCGGCCGCCGTGCGAGACCTCCGCGCCGGCCAGCGTGCGGCCGACGAGATGCAGCCGGGCGATCGAATCCTGCTCGAAGAGCTCGCGGTAGATCGTCGTGGGATTGGCATGCGCGTCCACGAGCCGTGCCGCGACGCGGAACGACTCGCCGCTCACGTTCGGAAACCGGAAGCCGCCGGTGTCGGTGGACAGCCCGGCGTAGAGCGGCGTGGCGATCCGCTCCGTGAGCGGCACCCGCAGCCGCAGGCCGATCTCGTACACGATCCGCGCCGTGGCCTCGGCGGACGTGTCCTTGAACCAGCGGTCGGAGAGGTCGTCTTCGCTCACGTGGTGGTCGACGACCAGCACCTTGGGCCGCATCGCCTTGGCCACGTCGCCCATCGCGCCAAGCTGGGCCCAGGCGCTCGTGTCGAGCACGATCAGGACATCGCGCTCGACGAGATCCTCCTTCTTCACCCCCTCCGCAAGCGACTCGAGCCGCCGGTCGGGGTCGATCCACTTCAGGTTCGGCGGCGTCGCCTGGGCGTTGACGATCCGCACGTCCTTGCCGATCGCCTCCAGGATCCCGAGCATCCCGAGTTCGCTGCCGAGGGCGTCGCAGTCGGGCCGCACGTGGCTCGTGAGCACGAAACTTCGGGAGTCGCGCAGCACCTGGAGAAGACCGGCCCAGTCAAGTCGCATGCCTGCTCCCGGGGATCGTGGAATCGCTGCGTGCGGACGCGGCGACCTGCCGCGCCGCCTCCACGTCGCCGGCGAGCTGCGTCGTGAGCTCCGCGACCGTGGCGAAGCGGCGAGTCTCGCGCAGCCGCTCCAGGAAGTCAACGTCGAGCCATTGGCCGTACAGATCCCCCTCGAATCCGATCAGGTGCGCCTCGATCGACACGGCCGTCTCGCCGAACGACACGTTGGGCCCGACGTGCACCGCCGCCGGCCAGACCGCGCCCGCGATCGCCACCCGGCAGGCGTAGACGCCGTGGCCGGGCACGAGCGTGGCGACGTCCGCCAGGTTGGCCGTCGGGAAGCCGAGCGTGCGACCGCGCCGCGCGCCCTCGACGACCCGCCCGCGGCAGCGGTAGGGCGCGGTGAGCAGCGGATTCGCCTCCGCCAGCCGCCCGTCGGCGACGAGCATCCGCAGCCGCGAACTCGACACCGGCGCTCCGCCATGCTCCACGGGGCCCACCGTCTCCAGTTCGACACCGTCGGCCCGGCAGAGCTCCCCGAGGAGTTCGATCGTGCCGCGCCGCCGGGCGCCGAAGTGGAAGTCGGCCCCCTCGACGAGGCCGCGGACGGCCAGCCGCCGCCGCAGGATGCCGGCGTAGAAGTCCTCGGCCTCGACCGCCACGAGCCGCTCATCGACGGGCTGCACGAGCACCGCGTCGATCCCCAGCGCGAGCAGCAGTTCGGCCCGCCGGGCGGGCGTGGTGAGCGGGGGCGGAGCGTTTCCCGGCCGGAGGATCGTCGCCGGGTGCGGGTCGAAGGTCAGCGCCACCGCGGGCACGCCGAGCCGGCGTGCCATGGCCCCCAACCGGGCGACGATGGCCGCGTGCCCCACATGCACGCCGTCGAAATTTCCCACCGTCGCCACGCACGCGGGGCTCGAGAGCGTCCAGCGGCCGGTGGACGAAAAGACGGTCGGAGAGGCGACGGGCAGCACGGGGCTGATTGTAGCCGAAGCCCGTCCCCCGGAAACGCTCAGGCGCCGGAAAACGCAGGGTATGATTGGGCGGCACGCACCGAGGGAAGCCGCGACGCATGGCCGCCCCGCTGATCGAAGACAAGCAGATCTATCTCTCGCCCGAGATGACGACCCGCCTCGGGGCGATCGACATCGGCTCCAACAGCGTGCGGCTGATGGTGGTCGAGGTGCTGCGGGGCGGCGCCTACCGGATCCTCGACGAGGAGCGGGAACCCACGCGGCTCGGGCGCAGCGTCTCGGCCCACGGCCGGCTCGACGACGAGTCGATCGACCGCACCGTGCAGGCACTGCGGACGTTCAAGCAGATCGCGGCCGGCTACCAGGTGTCGGCCCTGCGGACCATCGCCACCTGCGCGGTGCGCGAGGCCCGCAACGGCCCGGAGTTCTGCCGCCGGGTGCGCGAGGAGGTGGGCCTCGAGGTCGAGGTGATCCCCGGCGAGCGCGAGGCGCGACTCGCCTTCTCCAGCGTGCAGCACGCCTTCGACCTCTCGGGCCGCAACGTGGTGGTGGCCGACATCGGCGGCGGCAGCACCGAGATCGTGTTCGCCACGGGCGGCCTGATCGAGTCGATCTTCTCCACGCCGCTGGGGGCGGTGCGGCTCACCGAACAGTTCGGACTCGGCGAGAACGCGGCTCCGGGCGACCTCGACCGGCTCGCTGCGGAGGTCGCCGGCTGCCTCAAGAAGCGGACCACCCGGCCGCTCTTCGCCCCGCATTTCCTGGTGGGTTCGGGCGGCACGTTCACCACGCTCGCCGAGCTCGTGATGGCGGCGAAGAAGCAGGTGGACATCCCCGTGGCCGGCTACAAGGTGTCGCAGGCCGAGGTCCGCCACCTGCTCGACCGGCTCGCGAAGATGCCGCTGCGGGCCCGTCGTTCGATGGCCGGCATGACGCCGGACCGCGCCGACATCATCCTGGCCGGCCTGACGATCGTGGACGGCCTGCTGACCCGCTTCCGCGTGAACACGCTCGTGATCCACACCCGCGGCGTGCGGGACGGGCTGGTGTGGGAGATGATCGACGACGCGGTGGGGGCGGCGGCCGCCCAGGCCGACCCGGCACACCGCGACGAGGCGATCGAGAGGCTGGCCGCGGCCTGCTCCGGGGAGCTCGAGCACGGCCGCCAGGTCGCGCGGCTCGCGGGTCGCATCCACGAGCAGCTCGCCGGGCCGCTGGGCCTCGTGCCCGGGGACCGCACGCTGCTCGAGATCGCGGCCAGGCTGCAGGACGTCGGCTACGTCATCAACTACGACCAGCACCACAAGCACAGCTACCACCTGATCCGCAACAGCCGCCTCCCCGGCGTCCGGACCCACGACCTCGAGCTCATCGCCAACGTGGCCCGCTACCACCGCGGCGCGCTCCCCAAGCGGAAGCACGAAAACCTCACCCGTCTGTCCGCCGAGGAGCAGCAGCGCATCCAGCGCATGGCGGCGATCCTGCGTCTGGCCGGGGGCCTCGACCGCAGCCGCTCGCAGCAGGTGCGGGACGTCGCGGCCCGCGTGGAGGGCGACGGCGTCGTGCTGGAAGTGGCGGCCGACGACGAACCGCAGGTGGACATCTGGGGGGCGGAGCGGCGGACCGAACTGTTCGAGAAGGTCTTCGGGATGCCCGTCGCGATCCATTGGGCCTCCGCGCCCCGCCCGGAAAAGGCCGCCAAAAGGCCACCGAAGCCGAAAAAAAACGACTGATCCTGCGGTGCCGGCAGGAGGATTTTCCCCAAAGCGTGCCCGGGCGGGTGCCGATACCACCCGGAGAGTTCCCGTTCCCGGAGCGGCTTGCCATGTGCCCATCCCCACTGCGCCCCCGCGTGCTTGCCATGCTCGTCGGTTGCCTGATCGGCGGCCAGCTCGCCGCCGGCGCCGAGGACGTCAGCCGGGTGGGTGAGCCGAAGCCGCGCTCGCACGGCACTCCCCAGCGGCAGGCTCCCTATCAACCGGGGCGATCTCCCTACGTCACCGGGCACCGCCAGCGGCCCAAGTATTTCGTGCCGCCGACGAACCCGCGCACGCCGACGTGGAAGATGTACGGGCTGCCGCCGGGCGTGAAGCCGGGCGACTGGCCCGTGTACGCCCCGTTCGGCTTCGGCGGCTACCGCTTCCCCGCCGTCGGCGCGCAGGCGTACCGCTAGCCTGTCGGGTACGCGCCGGCGAGGGGTTACCCCGTGCCATCTCGCCGGACGCTCACTGCGGCCATCCTGGCAATCCTGTTCGGCACGGCACTTGCCGTCCTGTGGGGCAAGCGTCTCGCTTGCCGTCCTGTGGGGCAAGCGTCTCGCTTGCCGTCCTGTGGGGCAAGCGTCTCGCTTGCCGT
>RFUD01000075.1 GCA_009923125.1 Planctomycetia bacterium | reverse complement strand
GTGGCCGACTGGCACGATCCTGGCGTGGGCGGCCACGGCATGGCCGATACGGCCAAGGGCCGGATTTTCCGCATCGCCCCCCGCGGTTCGAAGTGGTCGGTACCCACGGTGGACATGGCGACCGTCACCGGAGCGGTCGAGGCGATGGAGAGTCCGAATCTCTGCACCCGGGCGATGGCACTCGACCGCATCGGTCGCGAGCCTGGCGCCGCGGTCGCGGCCCTCGACGCGGCGGCCCGCGATCCGCAGGACGAACGGCACGCCGCACGATTGGCCTGGGCGCTCGGCATGCTGCCGGGCCGGGCGGAGGCGACCGTGCAGCAGCTTGCCGCGGCGAACGATCCGCAGATGCGCAGCCTTGCAATCAGGATGTGCCGCCGCGTGCAGGGGGACGTACTCGGGCTGGTGGAGACACTCGCCCGCGACCCCGAGGCCGCAGTCCGGCGGGAGTGCGCCCTCGCGCTCCGCGGCCTCACAGGCGAGCGGGCCGACCGGGCGTGGGCCGAACTTGCCGCGGCGCATGTCGCCGGCGATCGGTGGGAACTCGAGGCCCTCGGCATCGGTGCCGACAGCCCGCATGATCCGCTGGGGCCGGACGTATGGAACGGGCGGCTCGCGGCCTGGCTCGCGAAGACGGGCGAGGCGTGGCGGGGGCCGGCCGGGCGGGAGATCGTGTGGCGGAGCCGGGCCCTCAAATCGGCCGAGTTGATCGCGGCCCTGATCGTCGATCCCACCACCTCCACGCCCGAGGCGCTGTGCCTCGCGCGGGCGCTCGACTTCCAGCCGCCGGCGGCCTCGGCGGCGGCCATGGCCGCCGTCGTGCCCGGATTCACGGCCCCCGACGAAAAGCTCCGGGCGATCCTCCCCGAACTCGTGCTCCGACTCGATCCCGGGGCGGCGGCCGTGCCGGCCATCGCGCGGCGGATCGACGAGGCGGCGTCGTTCGCCGGCGGCATGCCCGCGTTCGTGCGGATCGTGCGCCGCTTCCGCTTCACGCCGCGCATGCCCGACCTGCTCGCGATGGCGGCGGCCGCCGCGACCGACGAGTCGGTCGCCATCGATGCCGTGTCGGCCGCGCTCGACCTCGGCGGGGCTGAAGCGATCGGCGCCAGGCTCCGGGGAGCCGACGCGCCGGCAACCGACAGGCTGCGAAACGCCCTCGGCGGGGCCGGCAGCACGGCCGCGGTCGGCGTGCTCGAGGCCGAACTCCGCGATGCTTCGGCCGCGGATGCCGCGCGGGCGGCGGCGGTCCGCGCGCTCGCCAAATCGAAGACGGGCGGCACGCGGCTGGTGGCGCTCGCGAAGGAAGGCGCCCTCGCCGGCCCGCAGGCCCAGGCGGCGGGCGTGGCCCTCTCGGCCTGCCCCTGGGGCGACGTCCGCGAGGCGGCCGCGGCCGTTCTGCCGCTGCCGAAACCGCGCGGCGGTGGCACGCTGCCGGCGGTCACGGATCTGGTGCGGATGGAGGGGGACGCCGCCCGCGGCCGGGCACTCTTCGCAGGCGCCGCCACCTGCTCGAAGTGCCACGTGGTGAACGGGGCGGGCAAGGCCGTCGGCCCCGACCTCTCGGAGATCGGCTCGAAACTCGCGCGGCCGGCCTTGTACGAAGCCATCCTCGCCCCCTCGGCGGCGATCAGCCACAACTACGAGACCTGGACGGCGATCCTCGCCGACGGCCGGAGTGTCACGGGGCTGCTCGTCTCGCAGTCGCCTGCGGAAGCGATCGTGCGGGGGGCCGATGGGATCGACGTGGCCTTCGCAGCCGCCGACATCGAGGAACTCGTGAAGCAGCCGGTCTCGCTCATGCCGGCCGACATCGCCGCCACGCTCACCGCGCAGGAGTTGAGCGACGTCGTCGCCTGGCTTGAAACCCTGCGCACGGCGAACTGACGAGGCCGGCTTCTCGTGTGGCTCCGACACGCGGCGAGTGCACTATCCCGCAGCACGCATGCCCGTTTCCGCAGTTGAGACGGGAGCGGTGAGAACGTGCAATGAGGGGGGCTTGAAACCGGCACGGCCTGGGGAGGTTCGGCATGTTCCGATCATCGTGGAAACGCCCGGTCACGACGGGCGTCGTTCGGCGGCGGCGGAACGGGCTCTACGCGATCGAACGCCTCGAGCCGCGACAGTTGCTCGCGACCTACTACGTCAGCCCGACCGGGAGCGACTCGCGGAGCGGCACCTCGGCCGCCAGCGCCTGGAAGACGATCGCCAAGGTCAACAACAGTTCGTTCAGTCCTGGTGACAGCATCTTGTTCGAGGGCGGCAAGGTGTTTGCCGACGGACTCTGGTTCAGCAAGGGCGGCACGGCCACAAACCCGATCACGATCGGCTCCTACGGCACCGGCCAGGCCACGATCAGTCCGGCCGCGGGTGAAAGCGGGTTCTATGCTTACAATTGCGGTGGAATCGCGCTCAAGAACCTGAAGGTCCTCGGCGTCGGCGCGGCCACGAGCACCAAATCCGCCGTCGGATTCTTCAACGATCTGGCCGGCAACGTCAAACTGCCGCGCATCTCCGTTGACCAGGTGGAGGTGACCGGCTGCTACAGGGGGCTCACGGTCGGCGGGTGGAACGGATCGAGCGGCTATGACGGCGTGAGCATCACGAACGTCTCCGCCCACCACAACCGGCACGTCGGCATCCTCGTCTACGGGCCGACGTTCAATCCCGCGGCCCCGACGTACGCCATGACCAACGTCTACATCGGCCACTGTCAGGCCAACAACAATGACGGCGACCCGACGCTGCTCGAAAACCACACCGGCAGCGGCATCACGCTGGGCAGCGTCAACGGCGGCATCGTCGAGCGGTCGGTGGCGTTCGAGAACGGCATCAACAACCAGCCCAGCGAGGGGCCCGTCGGCATCTGGGCCTACGATTCGACGAACGTCACGATTCAATACAACGAGTCGTACAACAACCGCACCGGGGCCGGCAACGACGGCGACGGCTTCGATCTCGACCAGAACGTGACCAACTCCGTGCTCCAGTACAACTACTCGCACGGCAACGACGGGGCCGGCTACCTGATCTGTTCCGGACCGGGCACGCGAAACAGCAACAACATCGTCCGCTACAACATCAGCGAGAACGATTCCCGCAAGCGGACCTACGGCGCGATCTCGACCTGGGGGTTCGTGACCGGCCTGCAGGTCTACGGCAACACCGTCTCTATGGATCCGCCGACCGGCACCAACACGCCCATGGCCCTGAGGCTCGTGGGCACGGACCACCGGATCTTCAACAACCTGTTCGTCACGACGGGCGGCGTGACGCTGGTCCGCTACGACGTGGATGCGAGCCGGAATCCGCTCTACGATCCGGCGGTGGACCAGAACATTCTCCTGCGGGGCAACGCCTACTGGTCGAGTGGCGGCGGATTCAAGATCACGTGGGGCGCGACGACGTACACGAGCTTTTCATCGTGGCTCGCCGCCAACCCCGCCCAGGAACGCGTCGCCGGCGCGGTCGTCGGCAGGAACGTCGATCCGCTGCTGACATCACCGGGGAGCGGAGGCACCGTGGGCGACGCGGACCTCCTGGAGACGTCGCTCGGCGGCTACAAACTCCAGCCGCGTTCGCCGCTGATCAACGCCGGGCAGCATCCGTTCGCCTTGTTTGGGATCAACCCGGGAAGCCGCGATTTCTACGGCACCGCCATCCCGCGGAACGGGGCGTTCGACATCGGCGCCGACGAGTCGTTGTTCATCGCCCCGACCTTGGCCACGCCCGCCGCCTCCACACCCAATCCGGTGACCGGCAAGACGGCGAGCCTGAGCGTGCTCGGCGCCGACGACGGCGGCGAGGCCACCCTGAAATACACCTGGGCGACGCTCTCCCGGCCCGCCGGTTCCGCCGCGCCTTCGTTCAGCTCGAACGGCACCAACGCCGCCAAGAACACCGTGGCGACGTTCTCGAAGGAGGGATCGTATCTCTTCCGGGTCACCATCCAGGACGCGTCGGGGCTCACCGTCACCAGCAGCGTGACCGTGACGGTCAATCGGACGCTCACCAGGATCGCCGTGGCGGCGGCGGCCCCCACGGTGAGACGTTTCGGCTCCGTGCAGTTCACGGCGACGGCGTACGACCAGTTCGATGCCGCCCTGCCGACGCAGCCAGGCTTCGGCTGGTCCGTCGTGCCCACGCCGGGCGTGTTCGTGCAGTCGGCGATGGTCTGGCTCGTGGCCAGCGCCGGGGGCACCATCTCGAGCACCGGCCGATTCACGGCCGGGATGCGGACCGGCACCGCGACGGTCAGGGCGACGGCGGGCGGCATCAGTGGCACCGCGGTCGTGACGATCGTCTGAGCCGACCGGAGTAGCCCGCCTCGGCGGTGGCTGCGGTCAGGGCTTCAGGCGCCGGTCGGCGAAGTCGAGAAACACCCGCCAGTCGGTGGCGAGCGTGGTGTGGCCGCCGGTGTGCATGTGGTAGCCCAGGTCGTTGAGGATCGGCACGTCGGGCGTGGGCTCAGGTTCGTCCGCCAGGCCGCGCTTCCCGAACAGGGCGTACACGGGCGACGCGGCCTGAGCCGCCAGGAACTCGCCCCGCGGGTCCGACCACAGGTCGCTGCTGCCGGTGTTGAGCAGGAGCGGCCGCGGCGCCGTGAGCGCGACGAGCATGTGGGCATCGACCGGCAGCGCGTCCCAGTTTCGGTGGAAGCGGGCGAAGTTGCGGCAGAACTGATAGAGGTAGGTGGTCGTCATGTTGTCCACGTTCTCACCGAAGTCGCGCCGGCTGAGGGAGGCACCGCCCTCGCCGGAGCAGCTGGCGATCACGAGCGCGATCCGCGGGTCCTGGGCGCTCGCCCACAACACGGTCTTGCCCAGCCGCGACATCCCGAAGGCGATGATCTTGTCGCCGGCGACGTGTTTGTTGGTGAGCAGAAAGTCGATCGCCCGGCTCAGACCCCACGCCCACGCCCCGATCGCCCCCCACGCGTCATCCGCAGGCGCGGCCTGGCCGGGCTCGAGATACGACGCCCGCACGCCCCAGGGCAGGCCTTCCCCCTTCTCGAGGTCGGGCTCGATGTCGCCATGGCGGACGAAGGCGATGCCGTAGCCGCGCGACAAGACGAGCGGCACGTCCCATTCCTTCGACTGCCCGCGCGGCGCGTCTTCCGGGGGCATGACCATCGTTCGCGTCTTGCGGTCGAGCGTCGGGTGGAGATGGACTCCGGGGTCGTCCACGACCGTCCAGTTGCCGCTGAAGTGCAGGCAGAGAAACACGGGCACCGGCCCGGCGGCCTCTGCCGGCGTGTAGAGCAGCAGGTGCATGACCGGGCTTTCGGCCCGATCGGAAACCCGTATTTCGGCCTGGGTGCGGCGTGCCGTGCCGCCGAGCGCGACCGCGCCGTCCTCGACCACCCGGACTTCGTAGCCCTGCGGCAGTCCGGGCGGCGTGCGGCCGAAGATCTGGCGCTCGTACAGGCCGAGAATCTCCGGCCGGCGTCGGGCGATCCAGTCGTCGGCCGTCCGCACGGGCCTGCCGTCCTGCATCGCGAGCACGTCGGGCAGGGTGTAGGCCGGCACCGCCGATTCCTGTTTGTTGACGTGATCCTGGCCGGCTTTGACCGGCACCTGCGTGGTGCGCGGGGGGCGGGCCGGCTCGACCGCGGCCGGGGCGAATGTCTGCAGATCCGGCAGGACGGTCGTCACGCCCTCGGCAGGCACGTCGAGCCCGGCGCTCCAGACGACGCCGTTGAGGATGAATCGCCGCAGGTTCTCGTCGCGCCAGTTGCGGTAGAAGTGCGGCATCACGATGGCGAAGCCGCGTCCACCGCCCGGCCGCTCGACGCACCAGGCCACGGTTTCGCGCCGCGGTGCGTCGGGTGGCAGCATCGACGTGGCCAGGGCCGTGACGTTCGGCGCCATCACGTTGCCGGGGCCGAAGTAGTTGTTGATGTAGGGTTCGTCGTGGAGCGTGAACTCTTTCCAGCCGCGTGACACGGGGTGCGATGGAGCCGCGGGGGTGATCGTGGCCCGCTCGAAGAATTTCGCGATCGACTGGTGGTGCGCGCAGGAACGATTGGCGAAGTAGCCCCCGAGCCAGCGCAGCAGGGGATGGTCGCCGTCCGGCGACACGTCGTTCCCGAGCAGGCCGGTGGCGTAATGCACGCAGGCGATCCCGCAGCCCCGCCGCATCATCGCATCGAGGTCGGTGAGGTTGCGTTCCGGATCGGGCAGGCGGTTCGCCGGGAACGTGTCGCCGATGAAGACGACGCAGCGGGCCAGAGTGCGCTGCGCCTGATCGGGCCACCCCTCGACGACGTCGGCCCGCACGTCGGGCACATCAGTCGTGTTCTCGAGGCAGTGCTTCAGGAGCCGGCCTCCGGCCGCAACCTCGTGGGAGCCGGGGGGATGATCGCTGGGGCCGACCACGACGAGGACCCGGGTGGGGTCTGCAGCCGTCAGGGGGAGCGCGGCCCACCATCCCACGAGCACGACCGCCAAGCGCAAGACATGTCGCATGGGAAGACCTCGTTCAGCTGTCCGCCTTGATCGCCTTGAGCGCGGACGCTTCCGGCTCCAGCCGCTTGTAGAACGCGTCGAGCGGGTAGCAGCCGCTCCGCAGGCCGTGCCGCGGGGCGGTTGTGCAGTCGGAGAAGGTCCGGCAGATGAGCCCGCGCACGAGCGGCCGGCCGGCGAGTGAATCCGCCGGGAGTTCGGGATACGAGAGCACCATCCGCCCGAGGCCGACGGCGTCGATCCAGCCGGCCCGCACGATCGCCTGGGAGGCGTGGACGGCGTAGTCCTGCAGATAGCTGTAGCCCGAGCCCACGAGCGGCAGCCCGGGCACGGCCGCTTTCGCCTGCCGACAGGCGTCGATCTGCCGCCACACGCCCAGGAGCGGGTCCTCGGGCGGCGGGTAGCCGTCGGAGGGCGGAAACGCCGCCGGCCGCTGGATGTGCGGCACCGTGTAGGGGCTGCCCGCCGAGAGATTGACGGCGACCACGCCCCGGTCGCGAAGGAGCTGCAAGAGTGCGATCGGCTCGGCGAGGTCCATGCGCGTCGGGTCGCGGGCATCGACGCCGAAGCCGCAATCGTAGGGGAGATGATCGGCGAACGGAAAAGGCTCGCCGTGGTCGCCGACCTTGTGCCAGGGCACGACGTCGAACAGCGACAGCCGCACGCCCACAAGCAGCCGCGGGCAGGCGGCCCGCACCCGCTCGATGATCCCGAGCAAAAGCCGCGTCCGGCCGGCGAAATCCCCGCCGTAGGGCCCGGGCCGCCCCCGCGCGGAGAGGAATTCGTGGAGCAGGTAGCCGTGGCAGGCCTTGATATCGACCATGTCGAAGCCGGCTGCGTCGGCATCCCGCGCGGCGGCGATGTACGCCTCGATGAGCCGCTCGACGTCGGCGTCGGTGAGCACGCAGGCATCGTCGGCGGGATTCACGCCATGGCGGGCGTCGAGCAGCGGGTGGTGGTAGGCGATCCGCGGGCTGCGGCCGGCGGGCGTCGGCTTCGAGAACCGGCCGGAGTGGGTGAGCTGGAGGGCGACGACGAGGTCGTCGAGCGTGCCGAACTTCGCCAGGTGGGCGTCGCGGAGCGCCGTGAGCAGCTCGGCATAGCCCGCAACGCCGCACTCGGGCGCGCAGAGCTGGTTTGGATTGGCCCGTCCCTCGGCGACGACGGCGACGGCCTCGCCGCCCCAGACCAGCTTCGCGCCGCTCTCGCCGAAGCGGGTCCAGCGACGCAAGAGCGTGGGCGTGGGGGCTCCGGCATCGGTCGCGTCCCAGCCTTCCATCGGATGGATGCACCAGCGGTTGCCGACGGCACGCCCGCCGATCGCGAGGGGCTCCGCGAGCGGCGAGCCGGCCGCCGCCGAGAGCACGTCGTCGTCGAGCGGAATCGGCGCCGCGATTGCGGCCAGATGCGAGCGAAGTTCGGCGGCGGAGCGAAACCTGGCGATGCGGGGGATCATCGGTTGAGGTCCTCGTGCGGGCGCTCGTGAAAGGGTTCGTCCGGATCATACACCCCGCCACCACGCCGAAATCGAACCGTTCTCAGGAGCATTGGCCGCATGGCATAAAACCATCATCCCGTGCCGGGCGATGCCCGCGCGGCCTGCCGAGCGGACTGGCGAACCCGATGCGATTCGCCGATACTCCCCGCATGACCTCCATCGACATTGATCCTCTGTCGCTCGTGCGCCCGCGGCGCCGCATCCGCGGCATGTCGGCGATCCTGCTGCCATTTCGCGGTGCCGGCGGGATCGACTGGGACGCGTTCGCCACGCATGTGAGCTGCACCGCGGCCGCCGGGATCGCGCCTGCCGTCAACATGGACACTGGCTACGTGCAGCTGATCGACGATGCGACCCGCCGGCAGGCGCTCGCCATCGCCCGCGACGTGCTCGGCCCGGCTGGTGAACTCGTCGCGGGGGCGTGCGTCGTCGATACGAGGGGCAGCGCGTTCGACGAGGCGGCCTACGGCCGGCAGATCGACATGATCGCCGCCGCCGGCGCGGTGCCGGTGATCTTCCCGTCGTGGGGGCTCACCACCGGCGGCGATGCCGACTTCCTCGACCGCTATCGGCGGCTTGCGGCACGAGTCGAGCGATTCATCGGGTTCGAGCTCGGCACGGCCTTCGTGCCGTACGGCCGCGTCCTCTCCCTCGAAGCCTACGGCGAACTCATCCAGATCCCCAACTGCCTCGGGGCGAAGCACTCGTCGCTCTCGCGCCGGCTGGAGTGGGAGCGGCTCGCCCTGCGCGACCGCGTGCGCCCCGAGTTCCACGTGTTCACGGGCAACGATCTCGCGATCGACATGGTCCGCTACGG
>RFUD01000074.1 GCA_009923125.1 Planctomycetia bacterium | reverse complement strand
GCGCCGCCGGCCCCGAACGACGGCATCTCGTTCAAGCCGAACAGCGCCACCTACAACGGCCTCTCGCTCGCCACGTCCGTGCTGACGTTCGACGCGCAGGGGAAGGCGACCCACCCCTTCGCGAAGAACCCCGACGGCACGGCCGTCGTCGTCTCCGGGAAGCCGGGCGACCAGCTCATCGTCGTGCAGCTCCCCTTCGGCAGCTACGGCCCCGAGCAGCCGGCGGCGGAGATCAACTTCACCGGAATCGTGAGCCCGCTCGCCCAGCCGAACCACACCTACCCGGTCACCGCCACGGGCGGCTTCCAGTTCCAGACCGACGCATCCGGCAACCCCACGGTCAACGTCGCCACGCTGGGAGCGACCACGACCGACCCGGTCCAGCCGCAACTGTTCCGGATCAAGAAGACGTCGAGCGCCCCCGAGGCCGAGACGGCCACCGGCCCGAACTTCAAGCACACCTACACCGTGAGCATGGCCGTCGCCCCGGGGCAGACGGTCAACAACCTGCTCCTCGCCGACGTGCTGCCGACGAACATCCAGTTCGTGTCGGTGAACACGGTCACCGGCAACGGTTCGACCACGATCACACCCGTGGCCACGCCGAGCACCGCCACGCCAGGCGGCACGCTCTCGCGGCGGTTCGACAAGGTGGTCGGCACCGGCGCCGACTCCGACGCCGTGATGACGTTCACCTACTTCGTGCCCCAGGACGACAGCGTCGGCCTGGACGTGATCCCGCTGGGCACCGGCGGCACGGCGACCGCCACCAACACGGCGAGTGCGAGCGGCACCTGGACGAGTGCGAACCCGAACTTTCCCGGTCCGCAGACGATCTCCACGACCGCGACCGACCCGAACGCCCAGCACACGCTGACCGCCCGCACCGTCGCCCTGCAGAAAAGCCACGCCGACCTCACGAACCCCGGGTCGCCGCGGGCCGGCGACCTGATCGAGTACACGCTCAACTTCCAGGTGAGTGATTATTTCGCACTCGAAAACTTCAACGTCGCCGACGTGCTGTCCGACGGCCAGGAATTCGACGCGACGTTCACCCCCACGCTCACGTTCACACAGAAGTCCGAGACGTTCACCGCCCAGCCGTTCGACAACGCGAACTATTCGGCGGCCGTGCAGGCGAACGGGTCGACGAACGTGAACTTCGACGTCTCGGCCCAACTGCAGGCCCTCGGTCTGACCACCGGCGGCAAACTCGTGGGAGCCGGCATTCCGAACACGGGCACCGGTTCCCCTGCCACGCCCCCGAACCCGCTGCCCGGCGGTCCCGGCACGACGGGCACGATCACGTTTCGGGCACGGGTGCTCAACCAATACCGGCAGACGCCACGGCCGGGTGCCGACGTCGTGCAAGGCGACGTGATGACCGACGAGGCCGACACGACGGCCACGGTGCTCGCCTTCTCGAATCTCGCCCCCACCGCCAGCACCGTCGCCGACGGATCATCCGCCTCGTTCACGCTCGTCAGCGGCGGCGCGACGAAGAGCGTCTACGCGATCAACGGCGTGCCCGCGTCCGGCACGCCGGTCGTCACCGCCGGCGATGCCGTCACGTTCCGGATCACCTACGACCTGCCCTTTTCGAGCATCAAGGACTACCAGATCACCGACTTCCTGCCGCTGCCGATCTTCGCGGCGCAGAACCTGACGTTCGCGGGGGGCGGATCGACCGCCGACGCCCCGCCGTCCGGGCAGTGGAAGTTCGGCCCGACCGACAACTTCTCGATGATTTCCCGGATCATCCCCACGACGTCATTCAGCGCCGCCGCCAACAGCGTCACCTGGAATTTCGGGACGTTCGAGGACGGCTTCAACCAGCCCTCGACCACCGACATCCTGTTCACCGTCACCGCCACGAACCGGCCGTTCGCCGACGGCCTCCTGCTCACGAACCAGGCCGAGCAGACCGAGCGAAACGAGACGGGCGACGTGCTCACGAGCAACACGGCGCTGGCGCAGGTGAAGATCGCCGAGCCCCTCCTCGACATCACCAAGGGGGTCGTCTCCACGAACGACGCAGCCGGCGTCTTCAGGCCCACGACGGTTGCCCCCGCGGGCGTGACGTTCTCGCAGCCCGGCGCGGCCGGGGCGTCGTTCACCGGCACGATCACCTCGTCGGGCCTGGCCGCGACGCCGATCGACGCCACGCTCTCGAACGTGCTCGGCAACGACCTCGTGAAGTTCTGCATCATCGTCGAGAACACCGGCAGCGGCCCCAACGGCGCGTTCGACGTGAAGGTCAAGGACGTCTTCGACGCCACGAAGATGCGGATTCCGGCGGGCACCACCGGACTCAATCTGAGGGTCACCGACGGCACCGGGGCCGCGATTTCGTTCACCGGTGATCTGTTTTCCGCGGGCGGCATCACGCTCACCGACCCCGGCCCGACGCCATCCCCTGGCGGCGCCCTCGACCCCGGCAAGACCACCTCCGGCACGGTCATCGACACCGGCCGCAACATCGCCGTCATCACCTACGACCTCCAGCTCCTGCCGAACGTCGCCCCGTCGGACGTGATCAGGAACACCGCCACGCTCACGAACTACGCCTCCACCGAGGGCGGCCCCAACTTCCTGCCGCCGGCGGGCCTCTCCGACCAGACCACCGTCACCGTGCAGGCTCCGCAGGCCGCGAAGACGCTCGTCGGCACGTCGATCGTCGATCCCTACAACTCCAACACCCAGGCGGTCGTCGGCGAGATCGCCACGTTCGAGCTGTCGATCGACGTGCCGCAGGGCACCACGCCGAACGCCGTCGTGGTGGACTCGTTGCCGGCCGGCCTGGCCTTCGTGCGGATGGTGGGCGCGCCGGTGGTCGATCCCGGGGTCACGTTCACCGGGTCGGCCACGCCGGTCGTGACCAACAGCGGCCAGACGGTCACGTTCAACCTCGGCGACGTGACCAACGCCAACACCGACCGCCAGCTGCACGGCATCACGGTGAAGTACGAGGCGGTGGTGCTCAACGTCTCGAGCAACGTCGCCGGCAAGACCCTCACGAACAACGCCAAGCTCACCTGGACCGGCCACACCGAGCTGCCCGCAGCAAAGTCCGCCCCCGTCACCGTCATCGAGCCGAAGCTCACGATCGACAAGTCGGTGAGCCCGTCCGCAGCCCAGGCAAGCGACACGGTGACGTTCACGATCCTGGTCTCGGCCAGCCAGACCACGGCGCACAACGTGGCCCTGTCGGACATCTTCCCCGGCGGGTTCACGTACGTTGCCGGCTCGCTGAGACACACCGCCGGCGTCGTGCCGACCACGCTCGCGACGAGCGTGGGGGGAGACGCCTTCACGGCCAGCTACACGTCGCTCACGCCCGGCCAGACGAGCACGCTCACGTTCCAGGCGAAAATCGATGCGACCGTGACGGCCGGCCAGGCGATCAACAACGTCGCCACCGAGACCTGGACCAGCCTGCCCGGCAATCCCGGCCAGATCACGCCCAACAACCCCAACGCCTACGAGCGGACCGGCTCGGAATCGACCGCGCAGGGACAGCTCAACAATTACAAATCGGCCGACAACGCGATCGTGACGGTCGCCAGCCCCACGGTCGCCAAGTCGCTCGTCACGACGTCGATCGTGAACGCTTCGAATTCCGCGACGCAGGCTGTGATCGGCGAGACGGCGACCTACACCGTCACGATGAAGATCCCGCAGGGCCGCACGCCGGCCGCCCAACTCATCGATTCGATGGGGCCGGGAATGGCATTCGTCCGGGAGATCTCGGTCGTCAACGACGATTCGGGCAAGCTTACGGTGCCGGGCCTGAACTCACTGCCGGTGCTCACGAGCAACGGCACGGTCGCCACCTGGAGTCTCGGCGACATCGTCAACTCCGACACCGACAGCTCAACCGACGAGACGATCACATTCACGATTCAAACGGTGGTGCTCAACGTGAACTCGAACACGAGTGGCGTGAACCTCGTGAACCGGGCCCAGGCTGCCTGGAACAGCGGCGCCAACACGTCGCCGACCGTGTCGAGCGGCCCCGTCACCGTGATCGAGCCCAAGCTCGAGACCACGAAGGCGGCCGTCGTGGGCGGATTCGGCGGCACCGCCGGCGACCCGGTCACCTACACGATCGTCATCCGGCAGGCTGCCGCGAGCGACACCGACGCCTTCAACGTCACGCTCAACGACCTGATCCCCGCCCAGATCGCGAGCCCCGTGCTCACTTCGGTCGTGGACACGGCGGGCCTCGTCACCGCAGCGAACTTCAGTCTCTCCGGGAACACGCTCGCGACGACGGGCACGGGCTTCGACCTCGCGAAACTCCCCGCGGGCCGCACGATCACGCTCACGGTCACCGGCACGCTCGCCGGCCCGGTCACGGCCAGTCAGCGGATCACGAACACCAACGAGATCAAGTGGACGAGCCTGCCGGGATCGCCCGGCCCGATCACCAGCAACCCGAATGCCTACGAGCGGACGGGCTCGGGCTCGACGTCGCTCGGCCAGCTCAATAACTACGTCACGAGCGGCTCGGCCGCGTTCACCGTCAACACCGCCGATCTGGCCGTCGTGAAGACGGTGAGCAACCCCACACCGAACGTCGGCGACACGATCACGTTCACCGTCACGCTCACGAACAACGGCCCGAACACGGCCCATCTCGTGGAGGTGACCGACCAGTTCCCCGCGGCGGGCCTGCAGTTGCTCTCCGCCACGCCCAGCCAGGGAACGTTCAACCAGGCGACGGGCCTGTGGGCCGTGGGCACCGTGGGCATCGGTGCGGGCAACGCCCAGACGCTCACGATCCAGGCGAAGGTCCTCACGCCGGCGGTCAACACGCTTCCCGCCGCCCAGACCAACGTGGCCACGGTGACGAAGTCGGCCGAGCCCGACTCCAACCCCGGCAACAACACCGGCACGGCGACCGAGACGCCCAAGTATGCCGACCTCGCGGTGACCAAGACGACCGACAAGCCGCAGCCCAACGTCGGTGAGACGATCACCTACACGGTCACGCTGCGCAACGACGGCACGGCGACGGCGACGAACGTCGCGGTGACCGACACGCTCCCGGCGAACGTCCTGTTCGTGTCGGCCACGCCGGCGGCGGGCACGACCTTCACCCCCTCGGCCGCACCGGTCACCGGGGGCGTGTGGCGGGTGCCGACGATCGCCCCGGGGCAGTCGCTCGCGCTCACGTTGACGGCGACCGCGACGCTGCCCGGCGTGCTCTACAACAACGCCACGATCACCGGCAGCGACGTCTGGGATCCGAACGACCGCAACAACACCTCCAATTCGCCCACCGATCCCCAGTCGGCCGATCTCGTCGTCTCGAAGACGGTCAACAACCCGCGGCCGAACGTCGGTGACAACGTCACGTTCACGATCACGCTCGACAATCTGGGCCCGAGCACGGCGCGGAACGTGACGCTGACCGACCTGCTGCCGGCGGGCCTCGAGTATGTGACCCACACGCAGAGCACGGGCGCGTATCTCCCCGGCACGGGTGTCTGGACGGTCGGCGACGTCGCCGCGGGTGCGACCAACACGCTCACCCTCACGGCCAAGGTGCTCGCACCCGCATCCGGCCCGGCCCTGCCGATCAAAAACACGGCCACCGCCACGGCCACGACACCCGACCCCAACCCCAACCAGAACACCGGCGAATCGACCGTCGTTCCGCAGCAGGCTGATCTCGCTGTCGTGAAGACGGTCAGCAACGCCACGCCGAACGTGGGCGAGACGATCGCGTTCACGATCGGCGTGGCCAACTTCGGCCCCGACACGGCCACGGGCGTGGTCGTCAACGATCTGCTCCCCACCGGCATCACGTTCGTGTCCGCCAGCTCCACGCAGGGGACTTACAACGCGGGCACCGGCGTCTGGACGATCGGCACCGTGACGACGAACGACTTTCCGATCCTCCAGATCGTGGCGACCGTGGATCGTCCCGCGAGCGGCATCCCGCCGACGGTCACGAACACGGCCACCGTCTCCGGCCGGGAATACGACCCCGACCCGTCGAACAACACCGACAGTGTCACGGAGACGCCGCAGTACGCCGATCTCGCCGTGGACAAGGTGGTGAGCGACGCCCGGCCGAACGTCGGCGACACGATCACCTACACCGTCACGCTCGCAAACAGGGGCCGGGATACGGCCGCAGGCGTGACCGTCCGCGACCAGCTTCCCGCGGGTCTGCAGTTCGTCTCCGCGATCCCGAGCCAGGGGACTTTCGACGCGGGCACCGGCATCTGGAACGTCGGCACGGTGGACACGCTCTTCGCCCGCACGCTCCAGATCCAGGCCCGCGTGTTGCCGCCCGCTTCCGGTAATCCGCTGCCCCAGACCAACACGGCGAGCGTCCTGACGAGCGACCAATACGACCCCGATCCGTCGAACAACACCGACAGCGTCACCGAGACGCCGCAGTACGCGGACCTCGCCGTCGAGAAGTTCGTGGACAACCCGAATCCGAACGTGGGCGGGCAGGTGACGTTCACGATCACGGTGACGAACAACGGGGCCGACGCGGCCACCGGCGTCACGCTCCAGGACGTGCTCCCGACCGGACTGACGTTCGTATCGGCGAGCCCGCAGGCGGGCACGAGCTACGCCCCCGCCACGGGCGTCTGGACGGTGAACACGGTGCCGGTCAACGCCACGAAGCTCCTCACGATCGTCGCCGTCGTCGCCGGCCCCGGCACGTTCACGAACGTCGCGGCCGTGACGAAGTCCGACCAGTTCGATCCCGACCCGACCAACGACCGCGACGACGCCACGGTCTCCACCCGCGAGGCCGACCTCGCCGTCGTCAAGACCGTGAGCGACGCCACGCCCAACGTCGGCGACACGATCACGTTCACCGTCACGCTCTCGAACGACGGCCCCGACTCGGCCAACAACGTCGAGGTGACGGAGCGGTTCCCGGCGGCCGGCCTGCAGTTCCTCTCCGCGACGCCGAGCCAGGGCACGTACGCCGCCGGGACGGGCGTGTGGACGGTGGGGGCGGTCGCCCCGGGCGACTCGAAGACGCTCACGATCCTCGCCCGCGTCCTCACCCCGGCCGTCAACACGGTTCCCATCGCCCAGACCAACGTCGCGAGCGTCACCAGGGCCGACGAATACGACCCCAACCCGGGCAACAACACGGGCTCCGCCACCGAGACGCCGCTCTATGCCGACCTCGGCGTCAAGAAGACGACGAGCAACGTTCAGCCCAACGTGGGCGACACGATCACCTACACGGTCAGCCTGTTCAACCTCGGCACCGCTGCCGCCACGAACGTCGAGGTCACCGACGCCCTGCCGGCCAACGTGGCGTTCATCTCGGCCACCCCCGCCGCGGGCACTCGCTTCCAAGAGACGGCGACCGGGGGCGTGTGGAGCGTGCCCTCGATCGCGCCGGGCCAGACGGTCCTGCTCACGCTCGTGGTCGAGGCCACGAACACGAGCGTGGCCTTCAACACCGTGACGATCACCCACAGTGACGTCTGGGATCCGAACGATCGCAACAACACGGCGAAGACGCCGACCGATCCGCAGCAGGCCGACCTCGTCGTCGCGAAGACGGTGGACAATCCGACGCCCAATGTCGGCGACAACGTCACGTTCACGATCCGGCTCGACAATCTCGGACCGAGCGTGGCCCAGGCCGTCAGCCTCACCGACACACTCCCCGCGGGCCTGCAGTTCGTGAGCGCGACCCCGAGCGTAGGCGGTTTCGCCGGCGGCGTATGGACCGTCGGCAACGTCGCCGTGAGTTCCACGCAGACGCTGACGCTCGTCGCCAAGGTGCTCGCGCCCGCCTCGGGCCCGGTCTCGGCCCAGACCAACACCGCCACCGCCACGTCCCCGACGCCCGACCCGAATCCCGGCGACAACACGGGCACCTCGACCGTCGTGCCGAAGCAGGCCGATGTCGCCGTTTTCAAGACGGTGGACAACTCCCAGCCTGCGATCGGCGAGACGGTCGCCTACACGATCCAGGTCGCCAACTACGGCACCGACACGGCGACGAACGTAAAGGTCACGGAGGCCGGGCTGCCGGCCGGCCTGACATTCGTGTCGGCGAGTCCGGCTCCGGGCACCAGTTTCGACCCGGTGACCGGCGTGTGGACCATCGGCACGGTGACGACGAGCGATTTCCCCACACTCGTGATCTTCGCCAAGGCCACCCGCGCCACCGGCGGCACGGCCACCAACACGGTGACCGTGTCGGCCACCGAGTACGATCCCGACCCGTCGAACAACTCCTCCTCCGCCGAGATCATCGTCCCCTCCAGCGGCGTGATCGTGGGCACCGACATCGGCTGTGTCACGGGGCCGTTCGTCCGCGTGATCGACCCCGACACGGGGGCCGACCGGATCATCCCGTTCTTCGCCTACGAGCCGAGCTTCCGCGGCGGCGCCCGCGTCTACGGCGCGGACGTCACCGGTGACGGCATCGCCGAGATCCTCACGGCCCCCGGCCCCGGCCGGCCGGGCGAGGTCCGCGTGTTCAGCGACACGGGCGCCCCGCTGCCGCAGTTCAACTTCTTCCCGTTCGGCCGCGGCTATACCGGCGGCCTCGAGATCGCCGCCGGATCGATCTCGGCCGCGGGGAAGATCCAGATCGTGGCCTCGCAGACCCGCGGCGGCACCGTCCGCGTGTTCGACGTCAATCCCTCTGCGGCGACGCCGGTCGCAAGCGCCGCCTTGATCATGGCGACAGAAAGCGGCGCCCCTTCGGCATAGCGCTGCGCCACGGCAAGGGCGCGGTCCAGCGCCTGTCCGGCCGGGACCAGTTCGTCGGCCATGCCAATAGCC
>RFUD01000073.1 GCA_009923125.1 Planctomycetia bacterium | reverse complement strand
CGCAGATAGATGGCCCGGCCGACCGCCGCGGGCGTGGCGAAGATCTGGCCATCGAGCTGGTTCGTCGCGAGCCGTTCGAACGAGCGTCCGGGCCTGATCACGAAGGTGGCACCGTCGCGGTTGCCCACGTAGATCCTGCCGTCGGCGAACAGGGGCGACGACGAGAAATTTCCCCCCAGGCGCTCCGACCAGACGACCTCCCCGGTCTGTGCGTCCAGGCAGGTGGCGATCCCCTTGTCGCTCACCACGTACAGTTCGTCGCCGACGGCCAGGGGCGACGGCATGCTCGGTGCGCCCCGCGCCTGACGCCACACGATCCCGGGCTCGCGGCCGCCGCCACCGGGCCGCACGGCGAGCACCTCCGGCTTCGTGAAACTCGTGCTCATGTAGACGAGGCCGTGCGCGACGACCGGGCGGGGCACGATCGAGAAGCCAAGCGCGCCGTACGCCAGCCGCCAGAGTTCCGCGCCCGTCGCCGGATCGTAGCCATACACCCAGTCGGCGCCCGGCGACACGACGACGTCGCCACCATCGAGGGGAACGACGAGCGGCGTGCCGTAGGCTTTCTTGAGGTCGGGATTGTCGTTGAGCGGGCCCGACCGCGGGGTCTTCCACGCGACCCGGCCGGTCGCCGTGTCGAGCGCCGCGACGTACTGCACGTCGCTGCCGTCGCAGGGGATGACGAGCCGGTCCCGCCACAGCGCCGGCGTGCTGCCCGGGCCGTTCATGTGGTCCAGCCGCAGGTCGCGGTTGACCCACAGGACCGTGGCGGCCCGCGTGTCGATGCAGGCCGTGCCGTAGTCGCCGAAGTGGCAGAACAGCCTGCCGTCGGCGAGCACGGGGGACGGTGAGGCGAACGAGTTGAGCTTGTGGATCGGCTGGGGCTTCTCGACGGTGAACAGTTCGACGTCGTGGGCGATCCGGCCGGTGTCGCGGTCCACGGCCAGGGCGCGCATCGTCACGGCCCGTGCCACCTCGACCGGCTGCTTGTTGATCGTGCCGGCGAGCAGCGCGGCCTTCTCCGCGTCGTCGGCGGCGGTCTCGACCGCGGTGGTCACCCAGACGTGCTCCTCGTCGAGCACCGGTGACGACCAGCCGCGGCCCGGAAGCGGTGTCTTCCACGACACGTTCTCCGACTCGCTCCAGGCGACGGGCAGATCACGGGCGGTCGGCGCGTGGCCCTGGCCTTCCGGGCCGCGCCACTGCGGCCAACCTTCGGCGCGGGCGGCGCCTGCCGCGCCGACGAGCGTCGCGAGCACCGCCACCGCCACGGCTCTCCAGGATCGCATCATGACCGTTTCTCTCCACCCGCCGCGGGCCCCTGTCCGACGTCCTTCCATGATGCACCGGGCGGACCGGAAGGGGAACCCGGCGGAACATCCTGCCGTCGCGACCGGCCCGCCCGCAGAAACCCGTAGTTCTCCAGTCGCATCCTGTCGATCATGGCGTCGATCGTCTCCTCGGGCACGGCGTACAGCCCCAGGACCCGGTCGAACAGGGTCAGCGCCGTCTCGAACTCCGCGGGGACGACCTCGTCGGCCCCGAGCGTCCGCAGTTCGTCCACCTCGGCGAGGTGTTCCGTGCGCACGAGAATCCGCACGGCCGGAGCGAGCTCCCGGGCCACCCGCACGCTGCGCCTGGTGCTCGCCGGATCGGAGATCGCGATCACGTAGGCCCGCGCGCGCTCCAACCCCGCATGGGCGAGAACGGGGGCGCGGGTGCAGTCGCCATAGCGGATGTCCCGGCCGAGCCGCAGTTCCTCGCGCACGGTCTGCGGGTTGAGTTCGAGAATCACGTGCGGCACGCCGAACTCGCCGAGCGCCGCGGCGAGGTTGCGGCCATTGAGCCCGAAACCGGAGATGATCACGTGGTCGGCCAGGGCGGGCCCCCCTGGCTCCGCGGCGGGCTCCCGCAGCCATCCGGCGAACCGTCCGCCGCGGGCGAGCCGTTCGAGCAGGAGCGGCAGCCCGGCGGCGAAGAACGGCGTGGCCGCCATCGTCACCACGGCGGCGGCGAGGAACGTCTGGTAGTCGCGGGCGTCGAGCAGTCCAGCCTCCGCCCCGCGCGATCCGAGCACGAACGAAAACTCGCCGACCTGGGCGATGCCGGCCCCGGCGAGCAGGCTGGTGCGCGGAGGAAACCCCGCCAGCATCGCCGGCACCGCGGTGACCAGCGTCTTGGCGACCACGATCGCCACCACCGTCGCCACCACCAGGCCGAGGTTGGCCACGAGGAAGCGGATGTCGAGCAGCATGCCGACCGAGACGAAGAACAGGCTGGCCAGCGTATCGCGGAAGGGCAGGACCTCGGTGAAGGCCTGGTGTCCGTATTCGCTCTCGGCGAGCGACAGGCCCGCGAGGAAGGCCCCGACCGACAGCGACAGCCCGACCTGGGCCGTGATGGCCGCCGTGCCCAGGCAGACGAGCACGATCGTGATCAGGAACAGCTCGCGGTTCCGCTGCCGCACGACCTCGTGCAGCACCGCGGGCACCAGCCGACGGCCCACGAGGAACACGGCGGCGACCACGGCCATCCCGGCCACGACCGCGGCGAGCGGATTGGCGAACAACGCGGGTGCGTGTGCCGCCGCGGTTGCGGCCGTCGGCACGGACGCCGTGCCGGCCGCATCGGCGAGCAAGGGCACCACGAGCATCACGGCCACCACGAGCAGGTCCTGCAGCAGCAGGACCGCCACGGCGATCCGCGCCTGGGGCGTGCCGCTCTCGCCGCGGTCGGCAAGCGACTTGAGCACGATCGCCGTGCTCGACATCGCCACGAGCAGGCCGGCGAACACCGCCTGGGCGAACGTGCCGAGATACCACCAGGTGGCGGCGGTCACGATCACGGTCGTGCCCACGATCTCCGGCAGGCCGATCCGCGCCATCAGCGGCAGCATGCCCATCAGCCGCGACGTGGAGAACTCCAGACCGACCGTGAACAGCAGCACGATCACGCCGATCTCGGCGAGCAGTTTGACGCTCTCCACGTCGGCCACGAGCGACAGCCCGTACGGGCCGACGAGCACCCCCGAAACCAGCAGTCCCACCACACTCGGCACCCTGGCCCGCCCGAACAGGAACACCACCACGGCGGTGACGGCGAAGACGACGAGCAGGTCGGAGAGGAACATGCCCCCCAAGTCTGGCCGGCCTTCCGCCCCTGTTTTTCCGCCGTGCGGGCCGCGGCCCGTTGCCCGCCACCCCGCCACGCCCCCCGCCATGCCATGAGTCGTCGCACGCCACACCTGCTGGGCCTCGTCGCCGCCGCCCTCGCGTGGTCGGCCACCGCGGGCGAACCGCTCGAGATGCGTGTCGAGAGCGAGGTGTACGCCGACGGCGGCGCGACACCCGTCGCCAAGAGCCTGACGCTGTTCCGCGACGGACTCGCCTGGGACTTTCTCGACGGTCCGGGAGAACACGGCGAAATCGTGCTCCACGATCCCGCCCGGGAACGCGTGGTCGTGATCGACGCGCGGCGAAACGTGAAGACCGAGGTCGACTCCCTGCGGCTCGAGCGGCTCAGTGTGTCACTCGCCGCATGGGCGCGGC
Organism: Planctomycetia bacterium; assembly: GCA_009923125.1. Lineage (GTDB taxonomy): Bacteria > Planctomycetota > Planctomycetia > Pirellulales > UBA1268 > RGVT01. Next base: position 5,272 of record RFUD01000073.1, on the reverse strand, counting down.
GGTCGGACGATCGGCTCGTGCGCTGGGCGGGCGGCCCCGAATTCGCCCCCGAGCCGGGCGCCGACGAGGGCACGCTGCGGCTCGCCGGCCCGCGCGTCCGCTACGAAATCGTCGCCGACGACGCCCCGTCGGCCGACGCGGCCGAGACGTACCGGCGTTTCGCCGACACGGCGATCCTCCTCAGGGCGCTGCTCCACCCCGGTGGACTGCCCCCCTTTCCCCGGCTGGCGCTCAACAAGCGGGTGGCGGAGTCGGGCGGCATACCGGGGTCTGTCACGCTCGAGATCGACGCCCGTGCGGCGCTGCTCGGTGCACGTCCGCACGTGCTGCGCTCCGTGCACAAGGTGCATCCTCGTCTGCTGGCTTCCGACCGCGACCGCATCGAGGATGCGGAGGCAAGGATCGCGCTCGCCGAGGCGGTCGATCTCACCGCGTACGTCGAGCCGACGACGGCCGCGCCCGTGACGGCCGCGAAGTAGCCCCAGCGGCGCCACCGGCACAACGTGTCCAGGCGGCGCCGCGTGGCGAGCCCCCAAGAAAGTCCGCCCCATCGGACGATGTTTCCCACGGGGCACATCTTCCCCAGCCGCGCAGCGCGGCACTCCCTGATCATTCTCATTCATTCCGGAGGCGTCCATGCTCGTTCTGTCCCGCAAGCAAAACCAACGAATCCGCGTCGGTGACTCGGTGGTCGTGACGGTGGTCCGCGTCAGCGGCGACAAGGTCCGGATCGGGATCGAGGCCCCGGACAGCATGCGGGTGTTGCGCGAAGAGCTCGAGGAGGACGCGCCGGGAGACGTGGTGCTCCAACCGGTGGCCGAACTGCCCATTCCAGGCCTGCTGCGGTTCGTCGGGTGAGGCCGCCGGGCGGGCGATGGAGCGCCGGGCGGTGGCGACGGCTCCTCGGTGGGGCGGCCACGGGGGTCGTCGCCTCGCTCCTGGCGATCGGGTTTCTGCTCAAGCACGATCCCGCGCCGCCCGCAGCCGCGCCGGGGCCGGCCGCCGACCGGGCCGCCGCCCGGCTGGTCACCAAGGCGGCCGCGCTGCACGCGGCGGCGGGCCGGGATGGCGCGTGGGGCGCCTCCCTGACCGACAGCGAGGTCAACGCCTGGCTGGCCACGGACCTCCCGCGGAACCATCCCGGGCTGCTTCCGCGCGGGCTCGCGGAACCCCGGCTGCGGTTCCGCCCCCAGCGCATCGAGGCCGCGGTCAGAACCGGCTCGGGGCTGTTCTCGGCCGTCGTCTCGTGCGTCCTCACGGTCCGGCTCCGGGGCGTGAACCAGTTGGCGCTCGAGGCCGAGTCGGCGGCCGTCGGGGCGGTTCCGCTCCCCTCCGGCCCGGTGCTCGCCGAACTCGGCCGCCGGCTCGCGGCCGCCGGCGCGACGACGGAACTGCGGCGTCTGGATGGCAGGACGGTGCTGGTGGTTTACATTGCACCGCTCCGCACCGCCCCCGGGATCGAATGCAGACTGGAGTCGTTGCGGATCGACGACCGCGAACTGGTGGTGGCAGGTACGACCCGTGACCGGGCGGCCGATCGGCAGCGGACCGAGGCGATCGACGACGGGCCCTGACAGGCCCGGTCGGAGCGGGCCGGCCATCGCGATGTTCCCGGCACACACGCAGTCCTGACGACGGAGAGCCAACGTGGCAACCTTGCGATTCCTCGGCGCGGCCGGAACGGTGTCCGGATCGCGCCATCTGCTCGAAGCGGGCCGTCACCGGGTGCTCGTCGATTGCGGGCTGTTTCAGGGCGAGAAGCAGCTCCGCGAGCGCAACTGGGAGCGGTTTCCGGTGCCGGCCGACTCGCTCGACGCCGTCGTGCTCACCCACGGTCACATCGACCACTCCGGCTGGCTGCCGAGGCTCGTCCGCGAGGGATTCAAGGGTCCGATCTTCATGACGCCGGCGACGGCCGACCTGCTCGGACTGCTGCTCTACGATTCGGCGAAATGCCAGGAAGAGGACGCGCTGTACGCCAACCGCAAGGGCTACGCGAAGCACAAGCCGGCGCTGCCGCTGTATGACGAGCGCGACGTGGACCGCACGCTGCGGCTGGTGAAGGACGTGCCGCGCGGGCCGTGGTTCGACCCCGCGCCCGGGATTCGCTGCCGGTACCACGAGGCGGGCCACATGCTCGGCAGCTCGTTCGTGGAGACCGAGGTCGAGGGGCAACGCGTCGTGTTCTCGGGCGATGTGGGCCGCTACGACGCGCCGCTCTACAAGGACCCCGCCCCGCCGCCCGCCTGCGACTACCTCGTCTGCGAGAGCACCTACGGCGACCGCGACCATCCGCCCATCCGCCCGCTCGACGACCTCGAGGCGGCGACGAAGGAGGCGCTCGCCCGGGGGGGCATGATGCTGGTGGCCTCGTTCGCCATCGGCCGCTGTCAGCAGCTCGTCTACCTGCTGCGGACGCTGATGGCGGCCGGACGGCTGCCGGAAGTGCCGGTCTGGATCGACTCGCCGATGGCGGTTGACGCCACGGAGGTCTTCCGGCGACACGTCGCGGAGCACGACTTCTCCGAGGCGGCGATGGCGGGCGTCGCCGAGTCACTGGCCTCCCCGTTCGTGCACATGGCGAAGACGGCGGAGGAGTCGAAGGCGATCAACGCCCACCGCGGCCCGGGGATCGTGATCGCCTCGAGCGGGATGATGAATGGCGGTCGGATCCTGCACCACCTGGCCCAGCGGCTCCCCGACCCCAAGACCACCGTGCTCGTGGCCGGCTTCCAGGCCGCGGGCACCCGCGGCCGCAGCCTGATCGACGGCGCCCAGTGGCTGCGGATCCACGGCCGCGACATCCCGGTACGGGCCGCCATCCGGCGGGTCGACGCCCTTTCCGGCCATGCCGACCGCCGCGAGATCGGCCGCTGGCTCGCCGGACTGCCGGCCCCGAAACGCACGTTCCTCGTGCACGGGGAGCTGCCGGCCGCCCGGGGCATGGCCGAATTCCTGCACACCACGCTCGGCTGGGAGACGACGATCCCCGCCATCGGCGACCGTGCCGAGCTGTCCTGAACCGCCGCGCCTCGAAGGGACTCCCATGACGAACGGTCCGCACCCGCACCCGCACCGCGACTGCGGCGACATTCCCGACCGCCTGCTCGGTGACGACGTGGCGCTCGCGGCGGAAAACATGGAGGCGATCCTGCGGTCGCCGAGCAACACGCTCGCCCAGGACGACCGCGCGTTGCTCGACAAGGTCGAGATGCGCGGCGTGCGCATGCTGCTCGAGCTCAACAAGCCGGAGCTCGCCCTGCGGGCGGACGCCATCACGTCGACCGTGATCGTGTTCGGCGGGACCCAGATCGTCGAACGGCACGCCGCCGAGAAACGGCTGGCCGATGCCCGCCGGGCCCTCGAAGCGGCGCCCGACGACCGCCGGCTCCAGCGCGAGGTCGCGCGGAGCGAGCGGCTCCTCGCCCGCAGCCGCTACTACGACGAGGCCCGCGAGTTCGCCAGGCTGGTGTCGATCGACAACCAGTGCGACGACCGCCGGGATTTCGTGATCGTCACCGGCGGCGGGCCGGGCATCATGGAGGCGGCCAACCGGGGCGCCTTCGACGTCGGGTGCAAGTCGATCGGGCTCAACATCAAGCTCCCCGCCGAGCAGCAGCCGAATCCCTACATCACCCCCGAACTCTGTTTCCAGTTCAAGTATTTCGCGCTGCGGAAGTTCCACTTCATCCTGCGGGCGGCGGCGGTCGTGCTGTTCCCCGGCGGCTTCGGCACGCTCGACGAGATGTTCGAGACCCTCACGCTCCGTCAGACCCACCGCATGCAGCCGGTGCCGATCATCCTCTACGGCCGCGAATACTGGGCGAAGGTGATCGACTTCCAGCGTCTGGCCGACGACGGCGTGATCGCCGACGAGCATCTCGACCTGTTCAGCTGGGCCGAGACGCCCGAGGACGCCTGGCGGCAGATCGTGGAATTCCACGAACGCCGACCGTCGGCCTGAGGAGGCCGGGCATCAGGCCGACACGGCGGCCGGCAGGTCGATCGTGAACGTGCTGCCGACGCCCGGCGTGCTCTCCACGGACACCGCGCCACCGTGGGCCTGCACGATGTGCTTCACGATCGACAGCCCGAGCCCGGTGCCGCCGAGCTGCCGGCTGCGGGCCCGGTCCACGCGGTAAAATCGCTCGAACAGCCGGGGCAGGTGCTCCGCCTCGATCCCGCAGCCTTCATCCCGCACGGCGATGCGCACCCGCGGTCCGTCCGACCCGGCGGGCTCCTCCACGGCGATCACGCGAATCGTGTCCCCGGCGTCGCTGTACTTGACCGCGTTGTCCACGAGATTGATCACCGCCTGTTCCAGGAGCGCCGGATTCAGATCGGCCTCGATCGCGCCGTCGCACGCCACCTCGAGCGCGACCGAGCGATCGCGGGCCCGCGGCTGACAGTCGGCGACGGCCGCGGTGAGCACCGACAGCACGTGCACCCGTTCGAGCGGCAGGTTGCCGGCCCCCTCGCTCTGCTCGATCCGCGACAGGGCGAGCAGGTCCTCGATGATCGCCTCGAGCCGCTCCACCTGTCGGGCCACGATGGTGAGGAACCGGCGGTTGTCGGCAGGGTCGTCGGCGGCCCCGTCGAGCAGCGTCTCCACGAAGCCCTTGATCGAGGCGATCGGCGTCTTCAGTTCGTGCGACACGTTGGCCACGAAGTCGCGCCGCACGTTTTCCAGCCGCTGGATGTCGGTGACGTCGTTGAGCACGATCACCGCCCCCCCCTCGCCCGAGACGTCCCGCAGGGCGGTGCCCCGCAGCCGGATCGTGCGGTCGCGCGGCCCCCGGATCACGAGATCGTCCTCGACGGGCTCCCGGCAGTCGATCGCCAGGAGCGCGAAGCGACGCAGGTCGGGGTTGCGGACCACCTCCTGCAGCGGCCGGCGCAGCACCTTGGCCAGATCGAGCCCCAGCAGCTGGGCGGCTCCGTGATTGATGCTCACGATCCGCTGGCGGGCGTCGATCGCCAGCACGCCCTCGATCATGCTGCCGAGCACCGCCTCCTGTTGCGTGCCCTGCCGACCGATCGTCAGGCCGCGTTCCACGAGCTGCTCCCGTAACCCGGCGATCGCGCAGGCCAATTCGGACAACTCGGCCGCCTCCGGCACCGGCAGCGGGGCGTCGAATTGCCCGGCCGCCAGCCGCACCGCCGCCTGCGAGATGTCGTGCACGGGCCGTGCGGCCCGCCGGGCCAGCGTGAAGGCTCCCACGATCGCCGCCAGCGCGGTGAGCAGATAGCCCCCGAGCAGCCGGCGCTGCAC
>RFUD01000072.1 GCA_009923125.1 Planctomycetia bacterium | reverse complement strand
CTTGAAGTGGGTGTCGACGTTCTTCTCCCAGTCGAGCTGGCCGATGATGAAGTCGAGGTCGTGGTGCTTTTCCTGCGGCATGTCCTTGACGAGCAGGCTCCAGGGCACCGCCCGGCCCTCGACGAGCGACTGGAACATCGCGAACACGTCGCTGCCCCACTGCGGCTCGTAGGTGAGGAGCGAGCCCGGGGCATGCAACACACCCGGCGGGATCAGCCAGCCGGTGCCCCGCTCGAGGCGATACGCCTTCGAGTGGTAAAGGATGCCGTTGTCACCCCGGTTCCAGTTCTCGAGGCAGCGCCGCAGGTCGGCCTTCGTGGTGCCGGGCTCCAGCCCCATGAACGTGTAGGGGAAGTTGTTGTCGCAGTTGTTGTATTGCGGCGGGAAGTAGTAGCTCTCCGGCTTGCCCTCCTGCCCCACCAGCTTCGCATCGGCGAACGACTGATGCATGTGGTGTGGGATCGGCCCCATGTTGTCGAAGAACTTCGAGTACACGGGCCACTTCTTGTAGCGGTCCCAGATCTGCTTGCCGACGAGCTTCGCACCCCCTTCGGCGACCGCATCCTTGAGCAGGAACCGCTCTCCGTCGAACACGCACCACGAGAGCCCCTCGTCGGGCACGCGGCCCTCGTTCGCCGCCTCCGTGGTGCTCGCGAACCAGCGCTCGTCGATGCCGCCGCGGTCGAGGCCGTAGGCGTAATAGTCGTCGGGATGCAGCCGCACCCGCTTGCCCGGGTGCAGGAAACTCCGCGGCACCCACGTGGGCGACAGCCGCAGGATCCCCTGGCCGGCGTTCATCGCCTTGTCGAGGGCGGCGGCGACGCTCTTCGCCGCGGGCAACTGGGCGGACTTCTTCGTGGCGGTGGCCGTGGCCATGTGCGAATACCCCTGAGAGAACGCTTCCATCGATGCCATGATGTTGTAAGTGCCGCGGAAAAGACCCGCAAGAAGCCGCCGCCACGGCGGCCGCCATCCGTGCGATGGAATCCGTCCCGGGCACTGATCGATTTCAGTCGCGGGCGGAGATCGCCGCCGCCAAGGCCTCGACGGATCGTGGCGCGGAGCCTTCCGCCTTGTTGTTGATCGTGATGAACACATCGCGGTCGGCGGCCGCCGCGGCGCGCGTCAGCCGCGCCAGCGCGGCCCGACTCGGCAGGTCCTCTTCCACGAGCCTGTCGAACGGAAAATAGTCCGCCTTCGCCTCCTCGTAGGATTTCCCGCCGTGAAGGTTCCAGCGGGCCACGAGCGGCTTCGTGGTGCCGCCATTGTCGAGCCCGAACACCCGCGCCTGCTCCTCCACCGGTGGCATCCTGGCGTGCACGGCCAGGCAGGGCACGGCCCCCGCATCCGCGAGCGCGGCGGCGAACTCCGTCACCACGAGCTCCGGATCGCGCACCTCGACGGCGTACAGCGGCCCACGCGGCAGCACGGCGATGAAGGCCGCGAGCCGGGCCGCGAGCCGCGACACATCGGCCAGCAGGCGCCGTCCGAGCGGTGGAAACTGGAACACGAGCGGCCCGGCCGTCGGTCCCAGCCCGGCCTGCGCCGGCTGCACGAACACTCCGGCGGCGGTGGCGGCGTCGAGAAACGTCGGGTTGTCCCGGGCCGCCTCGCCCGAGCCGGGCCGGCGCACGAGGGGATCGGTGATCGCCGCCGGCGCCTTGACGACGAACCTGAAGCCGTCGGGCACCTGTGTTGCATAGCGGGCGAACTCGGCGGTCGTGAGCGGGGCGTAGAACGTGCGATCGAGGCTCACCGTGCGAAACAGCGGATGCCGCGCGTAGGCGGACAGGCCGTGGCGGGCCAGAACCTGCTCGTTCGCGGGCCTGCCGTTGCGGGAGGCGAACACGAGCCCCGTCCAACCGGGAAACGACCAGCTCGACGTCCCCAGGCGGACGCGGTCGGGCAGGGCGGAGGCGAGCGCGCGGAGACGATCGTCCACCGGCGCCGGATCGAAGCCGTCGGCGTCGGCGAACAGCGGGAGCTGCGACATTTCCAGAGACGCCTCGCAGACCGCCCGTCAGGCTCGTGGCCTCGCCGTCGGGAGATGCCGGCGAGGTTTGCAGCGTACGGTGCCCGGCGTCACGGCGGCAAGATTCGCCACCCGAATCGGGATTGATGGGAGCCGCATTTTCCGGAACACTCCCCGGGCTTCCTGCCGCCGCCCGGCCAGGGCCGATGAACGCCCCTGCCGGCGCCGTGCGCACCACCCCGTGAGGCTGCATGCTGCGATGGACGACGCTCGCCCCGCTGGTCGCCGCGGCGACACTCGGGCTGACCGCCACCCTCGGTGAGCCGCCCTGGCTGCTCGCCGGCTGCGGCGTGGCCCTGATCGCGGCCGTGCTCGCCGCGGTGCACCATGCCGAGGTGATCGCCCACCGCGTGGGCGAGCCGCTCGGCACGCTCGTGCTCGCACTCGCCGTCACCGTGATCGAGGCGGCCCTGCTCCTGTCGCTGCTCATCGCCGGCGGGACGGAGATGGAGACGCTGCCACGCGACGCCGTGTACGCCACCGTGATGATCATCACCACCGGCGTCGTCGGCCTGTGCACGCTCGTCGGCGGGTTGGCCCACGGTGAGCAGTCGTTTCGCGTCGACGGGGCGGGGGGCGGCCTCGCGGCGCTGATCGTGCTCGCGGTCGTCACCCTCGTGCTCCCCGACTTCACGATCACGACCGGCGTCGGCACGTACAGCCGTGGCCAGGCGCTGTTCGCGGCGGTCGTCTCGGCGGCGCTGTGGGGCATCTTCGTGTTCGTCCAGACCGTCAGGCATCGCGACTACTTCCTGCCACCCGACGACGACGCACCCCCCGACGAGCATGCCCCGCCGCCGTCCCGCCGGCAGGCGGCGATGAGCTTCATGCTGCTGGTCGTCGCGCTCGTGGCGGTCGTGGGCCTGGCGAAGCTGCTCTCCCACCCGCTCGAGACGTTCGTCGAGGCGTTTCACCTGCCGCGCGGCGTGGTCGGAATCGTCGTCGCGATGGTGGTGCTCCTGCCCGAGACGTGGGCCGCCATCCGGGCCGCCCACGCCAACCGGCTGCAGAGCAGCATGAATCTCGCGATCGGCTCGGCGCTGGCGACGATCGGCCTCACGGTGCCGGTCGTCGTGGTCGTGGCGACCGCCTGCGGCCTGCCGCTCGTGCTCGGCCTCGGCGCGAAGGACGTCGTCCTGCTCGCCACGGCGCTGCTGGTGAGCGTGGTCACGCTCGGGACCGGGCGCACCTCCATGATGCAGGGAGCGGTGCACCTCGTGCTGTTCGCGACCTACGTCTTCCTGGCCTGCGTGCCCTGATCGGCCGTCGCCGGAACGGCAACGGCCTACAATCGGGCCATGACACCGACCACCATCCTCTGGCTGCGCCGCGACCTTCGGCTCGACGACAACCCCGCCCTGATCGCCGCGGCGGCCCGTGGCGCGGTCGTGCCGGTGTTCATCTGGGCTCCCGAGGAAGAGGCCCCCTGGGACCCGGGGGCCGCCTCGCGGTGGTGGCTGCATCAGTCGCTCGACAAGCTCACGACAGCCTTCGCAAAGGCCGGCGCCCCGCTCGTGATCCGCCGCGGCCCGTCGCTCGACGTCCTGCTGAAGCTCGTGAAGGAAACAGGGGCCACGCACGTGGCCTGGAACCGGCGCTATGAGCCGGCCGTGATCATGCGCGACACCGGCATCAAGAAGGCCCTCGCCACCGCCGGCCTCGAAGTGGAGAGTTTCAACGGCTCCCTGCTCTACGAGCCGATGCACGTGGCCACGAAGCAGGGAAAACCGTATCAGGTGTTTTCCCCGTTCTGGCGCACGCTGCTCGCCCGCGACGAGCCGGCGGAGCCGGTGGCGGCGCCCACGAAGATCCGTGCCGCGGAGAAGCAGCCGCAGGGCGTGTCGCTCGAAGCGCTCGATCTCCTGCCCGCGATCGACTGGGCGGGCACGATGCGGAAGACCTGGTCGCCCGGCGAGGCGGGCGCGGCCACGCGGCTCGAGCGGTTCGTGGAGCGGGGCGTGGCCGACTACGCGCGGTTTCCCTGGGCCGAAGACCCGGTGGGCCTCCGCGCCTGGCAGCGCGGCCGCACCGGTTTCCCGATCGTCGATGCCGGGATGCGGCAGCTGTGGGCCACCGGCTGGATGCACAACCGCGTCCGGATGATCGTGGCCAGCTTCCTCGTCAAGGATCTCCGCATCTCGTGGCTCGAAGGGGCGAGGTGGTTTTGGGACACGCTCGTCGATGCCGATCTCGCGGCCAACACGCTCGGCTGGCAGTGGGCGGCGGGCTGCGGCGCCGACGCCGCGCCCTACTTCCGGATCTTCAATCCCACGAGCCAGGCGGAAAAGTTCGATCCCGACGGGGCGTACGTCAAGCGGTGGGCAGGAGCCGACGCCGAAGACTACCCGGAGCCGATCGTCGATCACGCCGAGGCGCGGAAGCTCGCCCTCGCGGCGCTCAAGACGCTCAAGTAGCGGGCTGTGGGGCGACCGTCCCGGTCGCCAATGCAGCCCCCACTCCGGCAAGCGAGACGCTTGCCCCACAATCACTTCTTCTCGAGGGCCATCGTCAGCGCCCGGACCTTGTCCACGATCGTCTTCATCGCGTCGGGCTCACCCACCTTGTTGGCCGCCTTGTCGGCCTGCTTCAGCAGGGCGAGCGCCTCTTTCGTCGCGCCGTTGGCGTCGAGCGCCGTGGCCACGGCGAGCAACGCATAGGCCTTGCTCTCGGCCCGCTCCACGCTCTTGGCCGCCTTGGCCGCCTCGTCGAGCAACGCCTTCGCCTGGTCCTGCTTGCCCGTCTGGGCCTTCACATTGGCCGCCGCGGCGAGCGCCTCCGCCTTGGCCCGCGGTTCCTCGAGCCCCTTCGCCGCCTCCTCGAGCCTGCCCACCATGTCGCTGGCGGCGTCGGCGAGCCCGCTCCGCGTGTAGCCCAACGCCACCGCCGCCAGCGCCTCGGCACGAAACCGCTCGTCGGCGGCGTCGGCGGCCTTCGTCGCCTCCGCCAGCGCGTCCCGCGCGGCCTTCCCGTCGCCGATGCCCTTGGCCTTGTCCCCGTACACGCCCCCCGCTTCGGAGAGCACGCCCGCCCGGCGCACCGGATCGTCGATCTTCGCGGCCAGGCCGACCGCCTTCACGAGCGCGTCCTTGGCAGGCTTCTTCTCCCCCGACTCGGCGAGGAACGCCGCGATCTCGACGAGCCGCGGCGCGAACTGCCCGGCCTCGCCCTCGCCCGACACCTTGTCGAGCGCCTTCCGGGCGGAGTCCTTCGCGCCGGTCCTGTCGCCCGAGGCCAACTGCTTCCTCGCCACCTTCAGGTAGGCGGCGGCCTGGCGGTCGGGAGTGGACTCCTTCTCCGCTTTCTCCAGCTGCTGCTTCACGGTCAGGCCGCCCTTCTTCGTCTTCTTCTTCGTGCCACCGCAGCCGGCGACCGGTGCGAGCAGGGCCAGGCCGACGAGGATCACGAGGAGAACACGATGGGTCGCTGTCATGGGGCCGGCACTCCGGGAACGATGGGCGGGAAGATCGGTCAGAACTTGAGCCGGGCCCGCGAGAGCCGCGCGTGGGCCTCGGCCATGAGGTCGTCCTCGGCCGACTCGTCCTCCGCCTCGTAGGTGGCGGAGAACCTGAGGTACGCGCCGCAGTCGTCCCACGGCACCGTCGAGATGGAGAGGTCGTGGATCAGGAACTGGCTGGCGTCCTGCGCGGTGGCGAAGGCACGGTCGCCGGCGCCCTTCGGGCTCCTCGTGTAGAGAAAGTAGGTGCCGCCGGGCATCTCGCAGTCGAAGCCCACGGCCCGAAGCACGCCGACGAGCTTCTCCAGTCGGCGGCGATACTTCTCGCGCACGCGTTTCGGGATGCCGGCGTCATCCAACGCCGCGGCGCCGGCCTTCTGGATCGCCATGAACTGGCCCGAGTCGCAGTTGTCCTTCACGTCGGCGAAGGCCCGCACGATCTTCTCGTGGCCGCAGACCCATCCCAGCCGCCAACCGATCATGTGGAAGCCCTTCGACATCGAGTGCACTTCCACGCCCACTTCCTTCGCCCCGTCGATCGACAGGAACGACAGCGGCTCGTCGTCGTAGGAAAGCATGATGTGGGCCGCGTCCTGGACCACGATCACCCGGTGCCTGTGGGCCCAGTCCACCACCTTCTCGTAGAACGCCCGCGTGGCGGTCTTGCCGGTCGGGCTGTTGGGATAGCAGAGAACGAGGAGCTTGGTCCTCGCGAGCACGTCGGCGGGAATGCCGTCGAGATCGGGGAAGAAGTCGTGCTCCGGCAGGAGCGGCAGCCTGTGGACGACGCCTCCGAACCAGCGGGTGGCCGTGCCGGCCACCGGATACCCCGGCACCGTCATGAGCGTGACGTCGCCGGGGTTGATGAATGCCGCCGGCAGCATCGCGTAGGCCGTCTTCGAACCGATGCAGTGGTTCACCTCGGTGACCGGATCGAGGGTGACGCCGAACTCCCGCTGCATGAATCGGGCCACCGCCTCCTTGTAGGCGGCGATGCCGTTGTCGGCGTAGCCGCGGTTCTCGGGCCGATCAACCTCGCGGCGCATCACGGCCCGCACGCTCTCGGGGGCCATCTCGTCGTTTTCACCGATCCCGAAGTCGAGCATCCTGCGCTCGGGATGGTCGGCCAGCGCCTTCCGCTTGGCCCGCTTGATCAGCTCGAACTTGTAGATCTCGTTGCCCTTGCCGTAATTGGCCCCGCCGATCCGTTCGGCGAAGCGGTCCTGGAACCAGGGGTCGGCGGCGGGCGTCGTGATGGTGGCCATGGAGAGGAGAGGCGGGCGGGGCATGCAGAGAGACCCCTTCCTGCGCGGGGGTCCGGACGCGTCGATCCGGCGCGGCCGGACCCGCGAAACATACCGCTTCCACCGGGGGTTTCCAACCATTTGATTCCCCTCGGCCGCCATGGTGGAGTGGGTTTTCCAGGAGCCACAGCCATGCATCCCCACCCCGATCGCCCCCACGTCTTTGGCCCCTATGACGGCGACTTCGATCCCTTCGACGACGATGAGGATGCCGTCGTCCTGATCACGTTCGGCTGATTGGCGGCCGTCGCCCACGGACCCGCCGCACCCGGGGCGGAGTGCCGGGCCTGGCCTGGCACGGCCGGCGTTGTGTCCCGCGGAGGTGCCTCGGGAAGTCGCCGGCTCGCCGCCGTGTCGGGCAGCGCCTCCCGCTCCCGGGCGTAGGTCTCGCGGAGCCGTGCGGCGTCGATGCCCAGCAGCCTGCGTGTCTCGCCGAGGGGGCGGTCGAGCAGGTCGTCCCGCAGCGCGAGGTGGAGGTTCTTCACGCCCATCGTGCGGCCGGCCTCGATGCCCAGGTCGTAGGCCGCCAGAATGCGTCGCGGAATTCGGTACGGCACGGGATACAGCCATGCCACCACGAACTTGAACCACGCCTGCTCCAGCCTCCCCACGGCCTTCGTGGCGCCCATCGTGAACCCGATCACGAACGCCTCGTCCTGGCCCAGCAGCCCGCGACCGAGCAGCACGTGAATCATGTCGTGATGGGGGAGGTCGATGGCCCCATGGAGACGCAGCCAGCCCCGCGGGTTCTCGAACAGCCGCACGATCCAGGGGATGGCATCCGGGGGCGCGGCCGGGAGTGTGGCGAGCACCTCACGGAGCGTCTGTGCGTCGTTGTCGAGCCCCGGATTCCAGCGTCGCCAGGCGGGTTCCATGGCTGCACCCCGAGTTCCACGGCTGCACCCCTCGAAGGAATCGTAGGGGTGTCGGTGCGGCGGAAGCCAGCGGCTCCGACAGCTGGAAGCCAGTCCTGTTCGGCACGGCACGTGCCGTGGGACACGCTCGAGCCTGCCATGCTTTCCCTCAGTGCGCCCGATCCGGCTCGGGGGCCCGGGAGTCAGGCCGGCTTGGCGGCCAGGGCATAGGCCCGCCGCGGCGGGGCCACGCCCCAGATGCGGCCGAGCGCCGCCAGCGCCGAGTGGAGGCGGCTCTTCACCGTCCCAACCGGCACGCCCAGGATGGCCGCCGCGTCGCTGTACGCCAGACCCTGGCCATAGACCAGTTGCACGGCCCTGCGCTGCACCTCCGACAGGCTCTCGACCGCGGCCTGCATCCGCCGTCCCTCTTCGCGATCCCCCACCTGCTCGGCCGGCGTCAGCCCCGCCGCCGGCACGGCCTCCAGCAGGCTCGCGCCGTCGCCGCCACAGCAGCCGACTCCTTCGTGCACCGCCCGCCGGTGTCGCCGCTCCTGCCGCTGGGCGTCGATCGCCTTGTGGGTGGCGATCGCATACAGCCAGGGGCGGAAGGCCCGGCCTTCCGCGAACTGCTCGTGCCGCGTGTACAGCCGCAGAAACGTCGCCTGAAACACCTCCTCCGCGATCTCGGCGTTGCCCAGATAGCGGTGCAGGTAGCCGAACAGCGGCGCCTCGTACCGGTGCACCAGAGCCTCGTAGGCGGTGAGGTCACCGGCATTCCGGAACCGGCTGAACAATTCCTCGTCGGTCGTCGTGATGTCGCGGACAGGAATGGTGGCCATGAGTTTTTCTCCTGGGCCACGCCGTAGTGCATCCGTCGTGCCAAATCGGCATCAACCCACCAACCGCGACAATCCCGCCGCGCGGCGCGGCTCAGGCGGCGACCGGCGTGGGCGGACCGGCGGCGACCCGGGCAAAATGCTCCGGTCGCTTTGCAAAAAGCGGCAGTGCCGGGCCCGGACCTGGCAATCCTGTTCGGCACAGCGATTGCCGCCCTGTGGGGCAAGCGTCTCGCTTGCCGTACGACAGGCTCCAGCCTGTCATGCCTCAACGCGCCCGCGCCGGCTCGGGGTTACCCCGTACCGTCTCGCCGGACGTTCGCCTCCGCCCTCCAGGCTCCGGCTCGCTCGGATGTGCCTGCGCT
>RFUD01000071.1 GCA_009923125.1 Planctomycetia bacterium | reverse complement strand
CATCCTCAACGACGCCGTCAACGTGATGGAGAAGTACCGGGGGCCGGGGGCATGGGTCAAGGCCAGCCCCGCCGGTGGAAATGGGCACTTTCAGCCCGCCCGGTCACACCGCCCGGGGGGCGGCGAGGGCCCGTTCGACCGTGTCGAGCAGCTGGTCGATCCGGAACGGCTTGAAGAGCACGAGATCGATCCCGGCCTGGCGGGCCTTCACGATCGAGTGGCCCGGGTCGTAGCCGAAGCCCGTCATCAGGACGAGCGGCACGTGATCGAGGATCTCCTGCAGCTTGAGCAGCAACTGGTAGCCGCTCATGTCAGGCAGCCGGATGTCGGCGATGATGACGTCGTAGGCCTCGCGGCCGAGGGCGGCCCGGACCATCGAGGCGGCCTCCCCGCCGTCCCGCGCCGTCTCCACGGTGCATCCGTACCGCTCCAGGAGCGTGTGGGCCGCCGCCCGCACCTGCTCGTCGGCATCGACCACCAGGATCCGCCGTCGGGCGAGCGTGGGCCGACGCTCGGCCTGGCGGGCCTGGGCATGGGCGGAACTGGGCGTCATCTTTTCGCCCACCCGCTGGATCACCTGCTTGATGTCGCGGGCGTTGCGCAGGATGCGCTGCAGCCGTTCGACGACGTCGGCGTCGTGCCCGATGTACTTCTCCATCACGTTGACGGCGTCGTTGAGGATGTCGTCGACCGGGAGGGCGACGGCGCCGTGGATCGCCTCCACGCTCTCGGCGGCCGTCGAGGCCTTCTCGGCGACGAGCAGCTCCAGCGTGTTGAGCGCGGCGGCGACGTCGCGGGAGAAGATCTCCAGGAACTGCAGGTCGGTCGCGGTGAAGCCGCCCGGTTCGGGGCTCTCGACGTTGAACGTGCCGATCACCTGGTCGTGGAGCATGAGCGGCACGGTGAGCGAGCTCTTCGCGCCCTTGCAGCCCTCGAGGTACAGCGGATCCTTCGTGGTGTCGGCGCAGCGGTAGCTCCGGCCGGTGGCCGCCACGTAGCCCGTGACGCCGTTGTGCTCGGGTCGCGCGTACAGGATTCTGGCCTCGGCCTCCGGCTGCATGCCCTCGGCGAGCAGCGGCTCGAGGCGTCCGGTCTTCTGGTCGAGCAGCCGGATCTCCACCACGTCGAACTGCAACAGGTCGCGGGCGTAGTGGATGATGTTGCTCTTGAGCAGGTCGATCCGCTCCTGCACCGTCATGTCGGCGAGTTCGGCGGGCGACAGGTCGGCGAGCTTCTGCCCCGCCTGATGGATCGCCGCCCGCTTCTGCTGCTCGAGCATCGTGTGGGTGACGTCGCGCACCGCGGCGACGACCTGGCGGGTGCCGGAGATCGGCGTCGCGAGCAGGTCGAGGTACCGGCCGGCCGTCGTGCGGAGCGTCGCGGACGCGACCCTGCCGGTCTCCACGGCCGTGGCGAACGGACAGGTCTCGCTGCCCTCGATCTCCGGCTGGGCCAGCGCCGCAAAAAAACCGCAGCCCTCGGGTTTCCGAGGGCTGCACCAGGAGGCGAAGCGTTCGTTCGACCACACCACCCGCGTGGCGTCGTCGGCTGCCGGCGGGCCGACCTCCACCAGCGCCACGCCGTCGGGCAGGCGGTCGAGGATCGACGCAGCCGGAAGGACGTCCGGTGGCGACGCCGCTTCTGCCACACGCTCGTGCTGTGCGTCGCTCTCCGCCACCACATACCCTCCGTAGCCGATCGGATCGTGCAGTCAAAAAAGTATAAATCCGCCGCCCGCGCGTCGCCAAATGCCCCGCCGCCGTTGCCGGTGCCGGCGCCGGCCCTATACTCCTGCAGGCCGCCGACCCCGCCTGTGAGGCCCCCTGTGAGCCCTGCCGAAGCAGAGACGTCGTTCTTCTCCCGCCATCAGTTCCTGATCTCGAGGCTGTTCTCGCTGTCCGGCCTGATTCCCGTCGGCGCGTTCCTCGTCGTCCATCTGGTGACCAACGCGTCGGTGTTGGCCGGGCCCGGCACGTTCCAGTCGCGGGTGGATCTGATTCATTCGCTCGGTCCGCTGCTCGTGCCGATCGAGTGGGCCTTCATCTTTCTGCCGATGCTGTTTCACGCGTCGGTCGGTTTCGCGATCATCGCCGGCGGCCTGCCCAACGTCTCCTCGTATCCGTACGTCGGCAACGTCCGCTACACGCTGCAGCGGGCGACGGGCATGATCGCCTTCGCGTTCATCATTTGGCACGTGATCCAACTGCACTGGATGGGCGCGCCGCTGGGAGGCGGCAAGTTCGATCCGCACCACGCGTCGAGTTCGGCCGCCTTGGCCCTGCAGCCTGTCGGTGTCGCGATCCTGTACGCCATCGGCATCCTGTCAGCCGTGTTCCATCTGGCGAACGGCCTGTGGACGATGGGCATCACCTGGGGGCTGTGGACCAGCCCGGCCGCGATGCAGCGGGCGAATTGGATCAGCATCATCGTCGGCGTGCTGCTCGGCGGGGCCGGGCTCGGGGCCCTGGCGGGGATGCGGCGGGTGGACGTCGAGCAGGCCCGGGCGATCGAGGATCGCATGGACGAGATGAAGCGGATGCTCGAAGGCCGTGAGCCGGGTGACGCACCGTTGGTGCGGCCCGTGGCGACTTCAGCGGAAGGGAACTGACGACGATGGCTCAACCACGTGTGCTCGTGATCGGGGGTGGCCTCGCCGGACTGGCGGCCACGATGCGGCTGGCCGAACTCGGCGTAGGCGTCGATCTGGTGAGCCTGGTGCCGGTGAAGCGGTCGCACAGCGTATGCGCCCAGGGTGGCATCAACAGTGTCAACGCCCTCACCCGGCAGCAGGGCGACAACGAGTGGAAGCATTTCGACGACACCGTCTATGGCGGCGATTTCCTCCAGCATCAGCCCCCCGTGAAGGAAATGGCCGACTGGGGGCCGCGGATCATCGACCTCATGGATCGCCTCGGGGTGCCTTTCAACCGCACGCCGGAAGGGTTTCGCGACCAGCGGCGGTTCGGAGGCACGCTCTACAAGCGCACCGCGTTCGCGGGGGCCACGACCGGGCAGCAACTGCTGTACGCGCTCGACGAGCAGGTGCGACGGTACGAGGTCGAGGGGCGGGTGAAGAAGTGGGAGTTTTGGGACTTCCTCGAGCCGGTGCTCGACGCCTCCGGGCGGTGCCGGGGCGCCGTGTGCCAGGATCTCGTGTCGATGAAGTTCAAGGCGTTTCCGGCGGATGCGGTGATTCTGGCGTCGGGCGGCTGCGGGCTCGTCTACGGGCGGTCCACGATGTCGATGGTCTGCACGGGCAGCGCGGTGAGCCGCGCCTATCAGGCGGGCGCGGCCTACGGGAACGGCGAGTTCATCCAGGTGCATCCCACCGCGATCCCCGGCGCCGACAAACTGCGACTGATGAGCGAAAGCGCCCGCGGTGAAGGCGGCCGCGTGTGGGTGCCCCGGACTCCGCAGGATCCGCGTGATCCGCGGTCGATCCCGGAGGCGGAGCGGTACTACTTCCTGGAGGAGCGGTATCCGAAGTACGGCAACCTGGTGCCACGGGACATCGCCACCCGCGAAATCTTCGACATCTGCACCACCGACGGCCTGTCGGTCGAGAAGGATCGGCTGTGCGTGTACCTCGATCTGTCGCACCTTCCGCGGGAGATGCTCGACCGCAAGTTGGGCGGCATCCTGGAGATCTATGAGAAGTTCCAGGGCGTCGATCCGCGGGTCGTGCCGATGAAGATCTTCCCGGCCGTCCACTATTCGATGGGCGGGCTGTGGGTGGACTACGAGCGGAGCGCGACCGGGGGGATGGAGGAGGGCTCCATCCGCAACCAGCAGACGAGCATTCCCGGGCTGTATGCGATCGGCGAATGCGACTACCAGTATCACGGGGCGAATCGGCTCGGGGCGAATTCGCTGCTGTCGTGCATCTTCAGCGGGCTGTTCGTGGCGCCGAGCGTCGCCGGTTTGGCCACGGCGTCCCGGGCGGGCGAGGAGACGCCGCGGCTGTTCGAGGCTTCGCTGCGGCGTCAGGAGGAGCGGCACGAGGCGCTGCTCGGGCGGCGGGGCGGCCAGGAGAACCCCTACGCGTTGCACCAGGAACTTGGCAACCTGATGACACGGGTGGCGACGGTCGTGCGGCGGAACGAGCAGCTCGCCGCCGCGTACGACGAGGTCTGCGTCATGGAGGACAGGTGGCGCCGCTGCTCGCTGTCCGACACCGGCAACTGGACCAATCAAAACGTGGTGTTCACCAAGTCGCTCGGCGACATGTTTCCCGTCGCGAAACTGATCCTCAAGGGCGCGTTGCTCCGCGACGAATGCCGGGGCGCGCACTACAAGCCGGCGTTCGCCATGCCCGGCATCGCCGCCACCGATCCTGCGGGCAAGCGACGCGAAGCGGAGGCGTGGTGCGATCGGTTCGAGGCGAACACCCGGAAATGGCTCAAGAGCACGATCGCGCGGCATGGCGCCGACGGCCACCCGCAGATTTCGTTCGAGGACGTGGACACGTCGCTGATCCCGCCGCGGCCCCGCCTGTACGGCCTCGTGGGGGCGGACGTCATCGAGGAGGTGTGGAAAGAGCGATCGCGTGGGGCGGCCGACGACGCTCCGGCCGCGACGGGGGCCGGCCGTGCCGTGGCGGCACATGTGTGAACCGTTCACATCCCAGGAGTGAGGTGACCCGATCATGATCCAACTCGCCGAGGATTCGAACGTCGGCGGCCCCGGTGCCGCCGATCAGGGGAATGGTCACTCCGACACGATGGCGGGGCGGACGATCCATGTCCGCGTGCTGCGGCAGGACGGACCGGGCGGCGAGAGCTACTGGGAGCGCCATGCCGTCCCCTACGAGCCGAACATGAACGTGATCAGCGTGCTGCAGCGGATCGCGGAGCGGGCACGGGCGGAGGATGGCCGCCAGGTCGCCCCGGTGGCCTGGGACTGCAGCTGCCTCGAGGAGGTCTGCGGCTCCTGCACGATGCTCGTGAACGGCCGTACGCGGATGGCCTGTTCCGCCCTCGTCGATCGCCTGCTGGAGGAGCATCCGGGGGAGATCGAGCTCCGCCCGATGTCGAAGTTTCCGGTGGTGCGGGACCTCAAGGTGGACCGCGGCCGCCTGTTCCGGGCACTCGAACGGGTGGAGGCCTGGGTGCCGGTGGACGGCTCCTACGACCACGGGCCCGGACCGAGGATCTCGCCCGAGGAGCAGGAAGACGCCTACCCGCTCTCCACGTGCATGAGCTGCGGCTGCTGTCTCGAAGCCTGCCCGCAGTACACGAAGATCGAGGTCGTGCAACGGGAAGGCGAGTCGGCGGAGGAGTTCGAGCGGCGGCGGACGGCCGCCTACGATCGCGGCTTCGTCGGGGCGCACGCCATCAGCCAGGCCGTGCTGTTCAACGGCCATCCCACGGGCCGGATGATCGCCGACGAGCGGTTGCAGGCGCTGACGTCGGCCGGTGGCATCCAGGTGTGCGGCAACGCCCAAAACTGCGTGGCCGTCTGTCCGAAGCACATCCCGCTCACGCGATCCATCGCCCGGGCGGGGCGGGCGGCGACCGTCTGGGCGATCAAGCGGCTGTTCGATCGCTGACGTCATTCGCGTGGCGCCGCCGAAAAACGCCTGAACCGGGCGGCTCGAGGTCGCGGCTGATTGCCGCCGGTTGCCGGCCGTGGTACTGTTTCCGCAGCGAAACAGGCGTTCATGATCCGCCGCGGCATGGCGGACGCACGGTTTTCACAAGGAAGCGCGAGTGTCTTTCGAATCACGGGGTGGGCGACCGGCGGAGCCGGGCACGCCCGCCGCAATGGGCGATGCGGTCGCCGGGAGTTTTCACACGCTGGGGCTTTCGGCGGCGACGCTCGCCGCCGTCGATCGGGCCGGATACACGGTGCCGACCCCCGTGCAGGCGGGGCTGATCCCGCGGGCCCTGACGGGTGCCGACGTGCTCGGTCAGGCCCGGACCGGCACCGGCAAGACGGCCTCGTTCGTCCTGCCGATCCTGGAGCGAGTGACGCAGCCGGGCCGGGGCGGCGGGCCGCGGGCGCTCGTGCTCGTGCCCACCCGCGAGTTGGCGGTCCAGGTCCGCGACGAGTTTGAAAAACTCGCGCACGGTTCGAAGATCCACTGCGTCGCCGTCTATGGCGGCAAGCCGATCAAGGGTCAGATCGACAAGCTCGCGAAGCACCCCGCCGTCGTCGTCGGCACCCCGGGCCGTGTCCTCGACCACATGAGCCGCGGCACCATTTCGCTGTCCGCGCTCGAGATCGTGACCCTCGACGAGGCCGATCGGATGCTCGACATCGGCTTCCGTCCGGACATCGAGAAGATCCTGCGGCGCTGTCCCGAGAGCCGTCAGACGCTGCTGCTCTCGGCGACGGTGCCGCCGCCGGTGCAGAAGCTCGCGACCCGCTACATGCGGGATCCCGAGATCCTCGACTTCTCCACGAACGAGATCGCGGTCGAGACCATCGAGCAGTTCTATTTCACGGTCGATCCGACGCGGAAGTTTGACCTCTTGGAGCGGCTCCTCGACCGCGAGAAGCCCCGGCAGGTGATCGTGTTCTGTCGGACGAAGCGCGGGACCGACAAGATCTACGAGCGGCTTTCGCGCCGCCGCGGCCGGTCCGGCGACGGCCGGCCGGACGAGGTGGCCTGCATCCACGGCGACCTGTCGCAGAGCGTGCGCGACCGCGTGATGAAGCAGTTTCGCGAGGGCACGGTGAAGGTGCTCGTGGCCACGGACGTGGTGGGGCGGGGCATCGACGTGTCGAGCCTGTCGCACATCGTCAACTACGACATCCCGGAGTTTTGCGACGACTACGTCCACCGGGTCGGCCGCACCGGCCGCATGGGTCGCGAGGGCGTCGCCTACACGTTCGTGGCCCCCGACGAGGGACCGCAGCTGACGCGGATCGAAATGCGGATCGAAAAACTCCTCAAGCGGGACGAGATCGAGGGGTTCGAGGCGTTCGATCGTCGCCGGTCGGCGCCGCTCGTGGTGCGGAACGGTCTCGATGCGGCCCCGGACGCCGCCGCTCCGTCCGAGCCGGTCCCGGAGCCGCCGAAGCGGCCGCCGGCCGCCACGCTGCTCGGCAAGGGTCGGGCTCCGAAACGCTTCCGCCGGGCCCTGTGATGAAGGCCCGGGCGATCAGGCAGCGGCTGGAGAGCCTCGCCGCTGCGGGCGTGACCGACCTGCCGCGGTCGAGGAGGCCCGCCGCGCCGCGGGACCGGACCGCAGGGGATGCCGCCACGGTGTCGGCGTCGGCGAACGTCACGGTCGGCGGCCCGGACGACCGTGCCCGGATCCTCGACGTCATCCGGCAGGAGGTCGCCGTCTGCCGCCGGTGTGAGCCGCTCGCCTGCGCCCGCCTCAACACGGTGTTCGGATCGGGGCCTGCGACCGCGCGGCTGTGCTTCTTCGGCGAGGCGCCCGGCGCCGACGAGGATGCCTCCGGGCTGCCGTTCGTGGGACGGGCCGGACAACTGCTCACGAAGATCATCGAGGCGTGCAAGTTGTCGCGGGACGAGGTGTACATCCTCAATGTGCTGAAGTGCCGCCCGCCCGACAACCGCCAGCCGCTGCCGGACGAGATCGACAACTGCCGCGAGTATTTCGAGCGGCAACTCGCCGCGATCGCCCCGGAATACGTCTGCTGCCTCGGCACGACCGCCGCCCAGGCGCTGCTGCGGACGACCGAGCCGATCGGGAAGCTGCGGGGGCGATGGTTCACGCACGGCGCGGCCGCGGTGATCTGCACCTATCACCCGTCGTACCTGCTCCGCAACCCGTCGGCCAAGCGGCATGTGTGGGACGACATGAAGCTGCTGATGGGACGCATGGGGATCGCCCCGTAGCCGTGCCGCCGCGGGAAATCGACTCAAGGTTCCGGTCGTAGCGGTCCGATGATTGGTGCGGGTCGTCGGGGGTGGGAGCAGCCGCTGAACGGGTGGGCGTCGGCCGCGGGGCCGGCGCCGGGAGGCCGTCCTCTGGGGACGGATTGACGGATGGCCGACCGCGTCTGCCGCAGGGTGCTCACCGGGTGGCTGCTCGTCGCCGCTGCCGTGTCGGCGACGGGATGCACCATGTGTCCCGATCCGTTCGATTACTCCGGACCCGTCCCGAACGGGTCGCCGCCCCACAACGACTTCTGGGCCCGCAGCAACGGCATCCTGCCGCGCCGCGCCGCCTCTCAGCCATGGCCGCCCGTCGTCGAGCGGGGCACGCCGACGACGGCGCCGGAACCGCCGTCATTGGCCGCGAGCGAGGCCGGGCTCGGGGAGCCAGCCGTCGGGGATCACAGCGTCCTTCGGCACGACGGCGACCCCGTCGCGGACGGTGAATCGGTCGCTGTCGGCGAGGTCCTGCCAGCCGTGATCGTTGACGATCCGGGCCCGTCGGCCGATGCGGACGTTCTTGTCGACGATCGCCCCCTCGATGATCGTGCCCTCGCCGATGCCGAGGGGCGGAATCCCTTTCGCGGCGGCCGCGGCCAGTTCGTCGGGCGATTCGTAGAAGTCGGTGCCCAGCACGACGGAGTTGCGAATCACGACGTTGCGGCCGATCCGGCACCGGAGCCCGACGACGCTGTTCTCGATGACGGCCCCCGGCTCCACGATGCAGCCGTCGGACACCAGGCTCGCCCGGATGCTCGCGCCGTCGATCCGTGACGGCGGCAGGAATCGACCCCGCGAGTAGATCGGGGCTTCGGCGCTTGCCAGTTCGAACGGGGGCTTCGGGCTCGCCAGGTCGAGGTTGCACTGGAAGTACGAGCGGATCGTGCCGATGTCCTCCCAGTAGCCGTCGAACGGGTGCAGATGCACCCGTTTCGAGCGGATCGCCGCCGGAAACACCTCGCGGCCGAAGTCCTGGTAGTCGGTCTTCGTGAGCAGGTCGAGCAGGCAGTCGCGGTCGAAGAGG
>RFUD01000008.1 GCA_009923125.1 Planctomycetia bacterium | reverse complement strand
ATTTGGAGTATTGTGTCGTTTTATCCATCGTAATAAAACACCGAAGGAGGGCGTAAATGTCGGCAAAAACCGGACTAAAAAAAGCGATTGAGCGCGCGGGATCTCAGACTGCGTTAGCCCAATCTTTAGGGGTATCGCAGCAAGACATCCACCGCTGGCTTCACCGTAACCGGAAAGGGGTTCCGGCGAGCTTGTGCGGCCGGCGCGCGAGGCACCGCACCCGATGCCCACGCCGCTCCAGCTCCGGCAGGAGCACGCCACCGACATAGCCCGTCGCGCCGGTGAGCAGGATGTGCATGCCGGAAGTCTACGGTGAATCGACCTCGAACGCCCGGTCCATCAGCCGCGGGTCGCCCGTCTTCAGCCCGTAGAGAAACCAGCGCACCCGCTGCTCGCTCGAGCCGTGCGTGAAGGCGTCGGGCACGATGTAGCCCTGCGCCTGCCGCTGGATGCGGTCGTCGCCGATCGCCGCGGCGGCGTTCACCGCCTCGCGGATGTCGTCCTCGTCGACGGTGCCGGCGAACCGGGCCACATGATGGGCCCAGACACCGGCGAGGAAGTCGGCCTGCAGCTCCATGCGCACCGAGAGCTTGTTGTAGTCGCGCTCCGACAGGCGGGGCCGCATCGACTGCACCTTGTTCGAGATGCCGAGCTGGTTCTGCACGTGGTGGCCGATCTCATGCGCGATCACGTAGGCCTGGGCGAAGTCGCCGGGGGCGCCGAATCGCCGCTTGAGCTCGTCGTAGAACGCCAGATCGATGTACACCTTCTTGTCGAGCGGGCAGTAGAAGGGCCCGGCGGCGGCGCTCGCCATGCCACAGGCGCTGCGCACCTGTCCCTGGAAGAGCACCAGCGTGGGCGGGGCGTAGCGGCCGCCGAAGACCTGCGGGAAGAGCCTGCTCCACACGTCCTCGTTGTCGGCCAGGACGACCCGCACGAACTGGGAGAGTTCGTCGTTGACGGGCTTGCCCGGGGCCTGCTTGGGCGCGGGGCCCGCCATCTCCGGCGCCATCCTGGCCACCTGCATCGGATCGACCCCGAGGAACATCAGGGCGATCATCAGGAGCAGCGTCAGCAGCCCGCCCCCCACGAACATGGGCGCGGCCCCCTGGCCGCGGCGATCCTCGACGTTTTGACTCTGACGACGGCCTTCCCAACGCATGCCCGGCATCCTCCGCGGAAATGGTGATCGAACGACCCCGGCAATGTACCTCCCGCAGGCGGGGATTGCACCCGGGAGGAATCGCTCGACCCTACTCCGGCAGCGGGCGTCCCTTGGTCTCGGGCAGGAAGGGGAGCACCACGAGGCCCAGGAGGAACGCCGCGCACATCGCGATGCCCGCCGGCCGCATCGGCTCCCGCATCCATTCAGGGCTCTGGATCCCGGAGAACACGGTGCTGGACAACTGCCCCAGGAGGAACGGGCCGCTCGCGGCCACGAACCGACCGACGTTGTAGCAGAAACTCGTGCCGGTGCTGCGGAGCCGCGTGGGGAAGAGCTCCGGGAAATAGATCGCATAGCCCGCGAACAGCGACAGCTGGCAGAAGCCCATCAGCGGAAGCATCCACCAGATGTCGCTGATGTCGTCGAGGTAGCGGAACACCATGGCGGTCGAGAGCATCGCCGCCGTGAAGGCGATCGCGAAGAAGGGCTTGCGGCCGATCCGCTGGCAGATCCGCGCGGCGAGCATCATGCTCGTGAAGGCGCCGACCTGGATCATCATCATGGCCACCCCGTTCCAGATCGTGAGCCGTCCCGCGAGATCCTGACCGGACAGCCCCTGGGCCTTGAACGTCTTCTCGAACACGCTGCGTTGCAGGTCGATCGAGAAGAAGCCGATGCCCCACAGCCCGATCACGCCCGAGCAGGCCAGCAGCATGCCGAGCAGCGCGTTCTTCCGCCAGCGTGGATCGGCGAACAGCGCGCCGTAGCCCCCGAGCTTCTCGCCGGTCTGGGCGGCCCGGGCCTTCATCTCCTGCCACTTCTCCGGCTCCTTGAGTCCGGCGCGGATCACGAGCGCGAGCACCGCCGGCAGCGCCCCGATCACGAACTTCCAGCGCCAAGGCTCCCAGCCGTAGATCTTGCTCCCCATGTGAAGCTGCGCCTGGCCGAGCCCGATGCCGATGAGCGCGGCGGCGAAGTTGCCGACCGCCGAGAGCGCCTGCAGGAGACCCAGCGCGTAGGGCCGGGCCCGGTCGGGCATCACCTCCGCCACCAGGGCCACGCCCACGGCGAACTCGCCGCCCACGCCGAGCCCCGTGATGAACCGGTAGAAGGCGAAGTCCCAGAAGCCCTGCGACAGCGCGGAGAGTCCGGTGCACAGCGAATAGATGACGATCGTGATCATCATCGTCTTCGCCCGGCCGAGCCGGTCACCGATCACGCCGAAGATCAGTCCGCCCGTGGCCCAGCCCAGCATGAAGATGCACGTGGACAGGCCGCCGTAGAAGTTCACCGCCTTGGGGTCGATGCTCCCGTCGGCCGCCACCAGCAGCGACTCCATCGCCGGCTTCCGGGCGAGATTGAAGAGCTGCTGGTCGAGGCAGTCGAACAGCCAGCCGAGGGCCGCCACCACCAGCACGAACCAGTGGTAGCGGGTCATGCCGCGATGCCACGGACCGTCGTCCGGTCCCACGGGCCCGCTCCGCGACGATTCAAACCCGGCGAAATCAGCCATCGTGGTCCTCCCCTTATCCGAGCTCGGCCTCGATCCGCTTCATGTAGGCGATGCTTTCGCGGGCCAGCCGCTCGGGGCCGGGAGCATAGTCGAACACCTCGACGCTCACCCAGCCCGCGTAATGCACCGCGGCCAGGGCGTCGAAAATGGGCGCGAAATCCACCGCCCCGAACCCGGGCCCCTGGAGATTGACGTCATTGGCGTGAAAGTGCTCGAGGTGTGCGGCGCCCGCTCGGACGATCTCGGGAATCGGCGCCGGCTCGCTCGCCATCGCCTTGACGTCGAGGTGCAGCCGGACGTGGGGCGATCCGATTCGCTCGATGAGCCGGCAGGTGTCGGCGGCCGTGGTCAGCACGTCCGTCTCGACCGGCGACAGCGGCTCCAGCGCCACCACCGTGTCGGTGGACTCGAGCACCGGCACGAGCCGCGTGAACACGTCGCGGAGGTGGTCGTCCGCCTCGTCCGGCGAGACCCCCGGCAGCCGGCTCCGCTGCTTCGGGGAGCCGAACACCAGCACCCGGCCGCCGAGATCCTGGCACAGGCGGGCCAGGTCGCCGAGATACTCGACCGTCCGGTCCCGCACGGCCCGGTCGGGGTGCGCCGCATGGAAGCCCTCCGTCCTGGCCAGCAGCCAGTGGAGGCCGACGCACTCGAGCCCCGCGCGGGCGATCGTCCGCCGCAGGTCGCCGCGCACGGCCGGCGACACGTCGCCGGCGAGGGACGCCAGCGTGAAGGGGGCGATTTCGATGCCGGAGTAGCCGCACGCCGCGGCGAAGTCGCAGGCCTTCGCCAGCGGCCAGTCGCCGAACGTCTCGTTGCAGATGGCGTAGCGCATCAGGCGACGGGCACCCGCCTGCCGGTCCGCGCCGAGCGATAACAGGCCTCGATGATCGCCACGGCCTTGCGACCCTCGCGGCCGTCGAGCGCCGGCTGCCGCCCCGCCCGCACCGCCTCGAGGAACGCCTGGAAATTCCGCGTGTGGCACGCGTAGTTGATGGCCATCGGATCGGCCGCGCCACCGCTGGTGCCGCTCGTGCCGCCGAACCGGTCGCGGATCGCGTCGTCATCCGCGGCCGTGTCCCGGAACCGCCAGGTCACGAGCTGCTCTTCGAGGATCTCCGCCGTGCCGTCGCGGCCTCCGAACAGGAACCGGCGGAGCTGCCCGGGAAACAGGCTCGTCGCGGCGAGCAGCTGCCCGAGTCCGCCGTTCTTGAAACGCAGGATCGCGACGCACGTATCCTCCACCTCGAGCCGTTCGGCGTCGTGCGCCCGCACCGCCGTGAGCGCCTGCACGCTCTCGACGGGGTTCTCGCCCGCAGCCAGGCCCGGCATCGTGGCGCCGGCGATCCACTGGAGCGCGTCCACGCCGTGGATCGACTGATTCATCAGGGCGCCGCCGCCGTCGAGCGCCCGTGTGCCCTGCCACCGGCCGGGACCGTAGTAGGCGTCGTCGCGCCACCAGGGCACGTAGCTCGCCGCCACGGCGAGGCTCCCGAACCGTCCCGCGGTCGCCGCCTCGTGCACCGCGGCCACGACGGGATTGAATCGCTGCGGAAAGATCGCGCCCAGGGTGACGCCGGCCCGCTCCACCGCCGCCAGCATCCGGTCGATCCGCTTGAGCGAGATCTCGAGCGGCTTCTCGCAGATGACGTGCACGCCCCGGCGGGCGGCGGCGGTCACCGCCTCGAGGTGCGCGCCCGACGGCGTGGCCACCGTCACGAAGTCGGGCTTCTCACGCCGCAGCATCCGTGCCGTGTCGGCGTGCCACGCGCAGCCGAACTCCGCGGCGAACGCGCGGCCCTTCTCCTCGGTGCGGCAGGTGGCGGCGACCAGTTCGACGCCCGGAATGTCGGCGAGCGCCCGCGCGTGCATCCGGGCGATCGCCCCGATTCCGATGATGGCCGCCCGCATGCCCTGCGCTCCGGAGGTGTCCTGGAGCGAGAGCCTAGCAGTTCATTTCCACATGTAGAAATGGTCCACGAACCGGTCGTGCAGCCGGTGGTACCAGGCGAACGGCCCGTCGTGGGGCGTGCCCGTGCGCGGCTCGCAGGGACCACGGTAGATCGGCCCGCCAGACGGGCAGCCGGACACGCCGACCAGATCGTACGGCTGGGGCGGCTCGCTGGGATGGCACGGCGGCGGCGGCACGCACGGGGGCAGGGCCCGCGGCTCGCACGGCTGATGGAGCGGCTCCACCGGCGCGTACCAGTCGTAGGGGGAGTCGCTGCGGGTCGGCAGGAGCCTGTCGACCACCTTGCTCGCATCGACGCCGGTGGCCTCCGGCTTGACGGCCGGCGTGCCGCGCAGGGGATCGGGACGCACCTGGGAGTGCGTGAGGGCGACGACCCGCGGCACGCGGCGCGGCACGGTGATCGGCAGGGCGACGCCGGCCTCCGGCATCGTGGCCGGCCGGGGGCTCGATTCCATGTCAGCCGCGGCCACCCCCGCCCCCAACACCATGGAGACGCAGACGATGCCGAGGGCCCATCGGGCGGGCCGCGCTCCCCGCGTGGTTTGCGAAACCGGCGATGCCCCGATCGGCGATATCATGGATGCCATGAGCGGACCCTCCCCGCTCCAGCATCGGCTGCCCGTGCGGGGCTGCTGGAGCGGCGTTGAAGCGGACCGCACCGCGGCTGGCAAGCGGCGGCGGCCCGGGAAAACGGGGGGAGCACGGTGCCCGGACGGGCAACGGCAAGGTCCACTCCGTCCCTCCGTCTTCACGCGACCATGCAGCCTGCCGACGTCTCCCGACTGATCGCCTCGCTGGCGGGCCGCCCCGTGCAACTGGTCGTCGTCGCGACCGGCGGCGGCACCCGGGCGCTCGCGCAACTCGTCACGACTCCGGGGGCCAGCGCGGTGGTGCTCGAGGGGCTCGTGCCGTACTCCCGCCAGTCGGTCGATCGGCTGCTCGGCGGACCACAGGAGACCTACTGCTCCGACCGCGCCGCGCGGCGGTTGGCGATCGTGGCCTGGCAGCGGGCGGTCGAATCGACAGGCCGTCCCGCGGAGGCGGTCGGCGTCGCGGTCGTCGCGAGCCTGAAGACGGTGCATCCCAAACGGGGCGCCCACCGCGTGATCGTCGCCGTGCAGTCGCTGGCGGCGACGTCGGTCGTCAGTCTGTCACTCGCCACGGACGCCCGCAGCCGGGACGCGGAGGAGGACGTCGCGGCGCTGCTCGTCCTGCACGAGATCGAGCGACTGCTCGATCCGGACGTGGATCGCGACCTGTCCGCCGTCCTGCAGCCCGACGAACGGGTCCACCGCCGGACCTGCCTCGCGCCACAGGCGTGGCGCGACCTCCTCGCGAACGCCCGCCGCGCGCTGGGCGCCGGCACGGCCACGACCGACCCCACCCCCGAACGACTGCTGTTTCCAGGATCGTTCGATCCGCTCCACGCCGGCCATCGGGAAATGGCCCGCATCGCCGAGGAGATCGCCGAGCGGCCGGTGGAGTTCGAACTGTCGATCGCCAACGTGGACAAGCCCCTCCTCGACTACTGCGAACTCGAAGCACGCTGCTCGCAGTTCGCCGGCCGGCCGCTGTGGGTGACGCGGGCCGCGACGTTCCTCGAGAAGCTGGCGATCTTTCCCCGGAGCACGTTCGTGCTCGGGGCGGACACGTTCGTGCGGCTCGCCGACCCGCGGTACTACGGGCCGAGGCGGCCGCCGCCGCCGTGCACGCGATCGTCGAGCAGGCCCGCGGGCTCGTCGTGTTCGGGCGGGAACGCGGGGGCGTGTTCGAAGACCCGTCCGGGCTCGACGTGCCGGAACCGTTGCGGCGCATCGCGTACTTCGTGTCGCAACGGGAGTTTCGCCTCGACATCTCCAGCACCGACCTGCGTCGGGAACGGCTGCCTCGCGACCTCGAGGGAACCTGACCGGCCGGCCCGCGCCGGCCGCTACCGCTTGAGTCTCGCCGCCAGTCCCCGGCCGATCCGGTCGAGCGTCACGCTCCTGTCGTCCACGCCGATGTGGGCACGGATCAGGCTCGGGCCCGACGTGTCGGCGAGAGCCTGCGTGAGCGCCGCGTCGAACTCCCCCTCGGTTCGCACCTCGTAGCCGGTGCCGCCCCCGAGCACCTGTGGCAGCATCTCGTACCGCCACGGATTGATGTCGTTGAAGCTCCCCTCGTGGATCACCCGCTCGGTGCCGTATCCCTTGTTGTCGAGCACGATCACGACGACCGGCAGCCCCCGCCGCACGATCGTGGAGAGTTCCATCCCGGTCATCTGGAAGGCGCCGTCGCCGACCAGCACGATCACCCGGTGGTCGGGCTCGGCCATCGTCGCCCCGGCCCATCGACGTGTAGTAGGCCGGCGACAAAAACTTCGTCTGACCGCGGATCACGAGCTCGCTCGACGCGAACAGCGCGTCGCCCACGTCGGCCACGACGATCGTGCGGTCGTCGAGCGACTCATCGAGCCGGCGGACGAGCCGCGTGGTCGTGATCGGGGCGTCGGGGGCGAGCACGAACGGATCCTGGGCCGCCGCGGGCCCCGGCGGGAGCGTCCGCCGCGCCGCCTTCGGCCTGGCCGCCACGAGCGCCCCGAGGAAGTCCCGCAGCAGGACGTGGTGGAAGTGGTGGTGGCTGATCCGCAGCTCGTCGGTGGTCGCATAGATGCTCTGCGCGGCGTCGAGCTTCGCCGTGAAGATGCCGAGATCGAGGTCGGTCAGCAGCGTGCCCAGCAGGATCACGCAGTCGCTCTCCTCGACGAACCGGGTCACCTCCTCGCGGCCGAGGGCGCCCTCGTACAGTCCGATGTACCGGGGGTGCACCTCGCTGACCACGCTCTTGGCGAGAAGCGTCGCGGCGATCGCGATGCCGGACACCTCCGCCAGCCGCACCACCTCCTCCTGGAGCCCGTGCCGGTGGAGCTCGATCCCCGCGATGATCACCGGCCGCTCCGCCCGCTCGATCCGGGCCACGGCCTCCTTCACCGCCTCGGCGAGCGCGCTGGGATCGCTCGTCGTCCGGGGCGGGGCATACGGCCGGATCTGGTCGGGCACGACGCCCACCATGTCTCGCGGGAGCTCGATGTAGACCGGCCGCTTGAGCCGGTGCGCGGTGTCGAGGAGCAGGTCGATATCGCGGAACGCCGTGGCCGGATCGACGATCTCGCGACTGGCCGCGCAGATTTTCTCGAACACGTCGAGCTGCGTGCGCCACTCGCGGACGCGGTGGTGGAGCAGGGGGTCGTTCGCCCGCTCGCGGATGCCCGGCGCGCCCGAAATGAGCACGACGGGGCTCTCCTCGGCATACGCCCCGGCGATCGAATTGGCGAGGCTCAGCCCCCCCACGCCGTAGGTCACGCACACCGCGCCCATGCCGTTGACCCGTGCGTAGCCGTCGGCCGCGAAACCCGCGCAGTCCTCGCGAGTGCAGTTCACGAGGTCCAGCGGGCTGTGCTCGAGCATGCTGTAGAACGAGAGCACGTAGTCGCCCGGCAGCCCGAACACGTGCCGGATGTGGTAGTCGGAGAGCCGGCGGATCAGGTATTGCCCGATCGACAGCGCCGTGACGCTCTGCTCGGTGTCCACCGGCGGTCGTCCGTCGGGTCCGACGCCGATCCCCGTGTCGAACACCGACCGCAGTTTCATCGGCATGAGGCCTCCTTTCGGGCGGCCAAATTATACGCGGCGCGATCGGCATCCGGGCGATCGGCGTCCGGGCGTCCTCCGAGGGACGTCAGCGGCGCAGCGTGCGCAGCATCGCGAGCCAGAAGCCGAGGAAGCCGAGGACACACGTCATCACCACGGCGGGCCGGCGGATGTCGTGGTTGAGCGTCCACGCGCCGAGGGCCAGGATCGCGCCCCAGATCGTGATCGCGATCATCAGCCGGCGGATGATCTTCTCCGCGCCGGGCGGGATGGAGGGCGTCGTCATGACTGCGTTATAGACGCCGCGGCCAAAAACAAAGGCCCCCGGAACGGTCCAGGTCCCAGGGGGGCGGAGAACCTGAACCGTTTCCGGGAGCGATTGGACGGGCACGAATTGTCTGTTCCCCGGAGGACCCGGCGTCGCGTCCGTGCGGCCGGCGTGCCTCGGGGTGGGGCGGTTCCATCTGCCCCGTCAGCCTTCAGGCGGGCGGACAATAGGGGGCACGTTTTCCCGAATCAATGCCGTTTTTTCACGGGAAAATCCCGGTCATCCGCCGCTATCCGGACGGGACGCTATGCTCTGCCCACCATCCACCCGTCAGGAGTTCGCGATTCCGCGCGAAAATGCCAATGGTGCAGCCCGTCGAAATGTCCCCGCCGGCGACGCCGATTCCCGGTGCCGGCACGCCGCCGACTCCCGCCGCGTGGCAGGCCGCGTTCGAAGTCGCGCTGCCGTATGCGGGCTTCCTCGACCGCCACGCCAACCCCGACCAGCGCAGCCGATGGGACGCCTTCCACGGCCGCGTCGTGCTCACCCCCGCCCAGCACCGGCTGCTCGGTGGATTCGTGCGGCGGATGCCGGTCCTCGTGCTGGCGGGCGCCTGGTGCGGCGACTGCGTCAACCAGTGCCCGATCTTCGACCACTTCCAGGCGGCGGCTCCCGCGCTCGACGTGCGGTTCCTCGACCGCGACGCACGGCCCGACATCGCCGCGCATCTGAAGGTGTGCGGCGGGCAGCGGGTGCCGACCGTGATGTTCCTGTCGGAGGACTTCACGCCGATCCTGTTCTACGGCGACAAGACGCTGTCGGCGTATCGGGCCGCGGCGGCTGCCCAGCTCGGCGAGAGTTGCTCCAGCGGGGCCGTGCCGCCACCGGCCGAGGCCATCGCGGCCGTCGTGGCCGACTGGCTGGATCAGTTCGAGCGGGCGCAGCTCATCCTCCGGCTCTCGGGCCGACTGCGGCAACTGCACGGCGACTGATCGATCCCGGGCCCCGCGGAGATTCCTGTGATGACCAGCCGTGAACGGTGGACCGTGTACCCGCTCTTGCTGCTCGCGATCGGGCTGGCCGCGCGGGCCGTCGCCATCCCCGAGGAGCGGTTCGCGGCCGCACGGGTGGGAGAGCTCGAGGCCGCTCGGCTGACCTGCCGCGAGATCGTGGTCCAGGCCGACGACGGCACGGTGCTGATCCACATGGGCCGTGTGATCAACGCCGGCGGCGGACGGATCGAGATCAAGGACGCGGCAGGCGTCGATGCGATCGCCATCGGCACCCGGCCCGACGACCGCTCGGGCGCCGTCGAATGCTACGACGCCGAGGGCCGGCCCTCCCCGTGCCGCTGACGGGCGGCGCCGGAGCCCTCACGCCTCCGGCTCGATCGAGGCCGACATAGAGCCCTTCGACCGGGCGATCAACCGGTCGGGACCGAAAGCATGGATCTGGTCGCGCTTCAACTCGGCGTGCTCCCGCGTCGTCGTCAGCACGATCCCGGCCGCGGCCGGGTGACCGAAAAGCTGGGAGAGCATCGCGATCACGTACTGAAAGGTGTGGTCGTCGTCGTTCCACAGCACCACGTGGTAGCGGGGCTGCCGGCGGCGCTTCCGCCGGGCGGCCGGCGCGGCCGCGGTCGGCGTGACGACGGTCTGTTCGGGATCGGCGACGGCGGCGGCTTCCGGCATGACTGCTCCCAACACAACTGACGACAGTATATTCATCGCTCCCTTCGGAGGCGCCTGCCGTGCTCGATCGCCGCTTCGTGGCCGACAACGTCGGCCTGGTCACCACCAACTGCCGCAACCGCGGATCGGCGGCGGACGTGGAGAAGTTCGCCTCGCTCGACCGGCTGCGCCGCCAGCTCCAGGCCGACGTGGACCGCCTGAACCACGAGGCCGGTCAGGTGAGCAAGTCGATCGCCAAGGCCGCCGACGCCGCCGAGCGGGAATCCCGGAAGGCCGAGGGCCGCCGGCTGCGTGACGAGGTGGGGGCGATCGAGCAGCGGCTCGGGCAGATCGCCGCCGAGTCGGAGGACATCCTGCGGCAGATTCCCAACCTCACGCATCCGGCGGCGCCGATCGGCGGAGAGGATGCCGCCGTGGAATTGCGCCGGGGCGCGACGCCCCCGCCCGCGTTCGGATTCGCCCCGCGCGACCACGTCTCGCTCGGCGAGTCGCTGCGGCTGTTCGATTTCGAGGCGGGCGCACGGGTCGCCGGCCACGGCTTCTATTTCCTGCTCAACGACGCGGTGCTGCTGGAACTCGCCCTGCAGCGGTACGCGCTCGACCTCCTGATGCGGGAGGGGTTCACGGCGATGACCACGCCCGATCTCGCCCGCGACACGATCCTCGAGGGCACGGGCTTCATGCCCCGCGGCAACGAGACCCAGATCTACTCGATCAAGGACAGCGACCTGTCGCTGGTCGCGACCGCCGAGATCACGCTCGGCGGCGCGTTCCACGAGCGGATCTTCGACGCCGACGAACTGCCGCTGAAACTGTGCGGGATCAGCCACTGCTTCCGCACCGAGGCCGGAGCCCACGGGAAGGCCACACGCGGCCTGTACCGGGTGCACCAGTTCACGAAGGTCGAGATGTTCGCGTTCACGCGGCCGGAGGAGAGCGAGTCGATGCACGACCACCTGCTCGACCTCGAATGCCGGCTGTTCGACGGCCTGAAGATTCCCTACCGCGTCATCGACACGGCGTCGGGCGACCTCGGCGGCCCGGCCTACCGCAAGTTCGATCTGGAAGCCTGGATGCCCGGCCGCGGGGCGGGGGGCGAATGGGGCGAGGTCACGAGCACCTCGAACTGCACCGACTTCCAGGCACGGCGGCTCGCGGTCCGTTACCGGACCCCGGGTGAGAAGGGCACGCAGTTCGTCCACACGCTCAACGGCACGGCCATCGCCATCAGCCGGGCGATCATCGCGGTCATCGAGAACCACCAGCAGGCCGACGGTTCGGTGAGGGTGCCGGCCGCCCTCGTGCCGTGGATGGGCAAGGACCGTCTCGCGCCGCCTACCAGTTGAGGCCGAAGCGGGCGCCGTCGGAGCCGCCCCCCAGTCCGCCCTTGAGCGGGGTCGTGCGCTTCTTCGCAACCGGCGGCGGGGCCGGCTCCTCGACCTCCGACGCCTCGGTCTCGGCGGCGTCGCCGGCGGCGGCCGATGGCTTCGGGGCCAGTGCCTTGATCGACAGCGACAGCCGCTGCTCGTCGGGGTCGATCGCGAGCACGCGGCACTCCACCTGCTGCCCCTCCTGCACCACGTCGGCGACGCTCCGGATGTGCCGTGTCGCCAGTTCGGAGATGTGGACGAGTCCCTCCACACCGGGCTCCAACTTCACGAACGCGCCGAACTGCGCGATCCGGCTGACCGCGCCTCGGACCGTCGCGCCGACGTGATACTTCACCGCCGCCCTCGTCCACGGGCTCTCGATCAGGTCGCGGGCCGAGAGGGCGATCTTGCCGGTCTGCGGGTCGATCCGTTTCACGACGACGCGGACCCGCTGGCCGGCCTGGAGCACGTCGGCCGGGTTGGCGACCCGCTCCCAGGAGAGCTCGCTCACGTGCACGAGCCCTTCCACGCCGCTGCCGATGTCCACGAACGCCCCGAAGTCGCGGACGCTCCGCACGATCCCCTCGAGTTCCGCACCGGGCTCCAGCGTCTCGAGCATCTTGACCTTCGCGTCGGCCGCCTGCTTCTCGATCACGGCCCGTCGCGAGAGCACGAGCCGGCGGGCCGCGGGCACGATGTCCGTGACCAGCGACTCGAGCGTCTGGCCGACCATCTCCTCGAGGTTCTCGACCCGCCAGGTGCTCACGAGGCTCGCCGGCATGAAGCCGCGCAGCCCCGCCACCTCGCACTCGAGCCCCCCCTTGTTCGCGGCCGTCACGCGGGCCTCGACGATCATTCCCGCCTGCAGTTGCGACCAGTCCTCGATCGCCACGGCCCGGTTGGCGGGGGCCACGTCATACAGATTGTCGTCGTCGTTCCGGCCGCCGATCGACACCTCGATCGCCGCGCCGACCTCGGGCAGATCGAGCCCGGCATCGACCAGCGGCGCGAGCTTCATCGCTCCCTGGCGATTTCCGCCGAGGTCGATGAACGCCGTGTCGCCGCCGACCGAGAGCACCGTGCCCTGCACCCGGGCACCCGGCTCGAGCGGCGCGTCGATCTTCGGCCCCGCGCCCGCCGCGAGCAGCGTGTCGATTTCGACGCCCGCGAGCGCGGCCTCGAAATCGGCTTCGAGTTCGTCATCCAGACCTCCCCGGAGGCTCGGCACGGCGACCCGCTTCGCAGGGGGCAACGCATCGGTGAACGACGGCCGGGCGTCGCGCTCCCGGCGGCGGCCGCGGCCGCCGCGGTCGTGCCCTGCGTCGGACTTGGCCGGCTTCGCCGGCTGCTCCGCGGTCGGCGGGGCCGCACCGGCGGCCTGCTCATGCACCACGGGGGCCGCGTCGCTGCGGGGGGAGGCGTCGGTTTCGGTGGCCGCCGGTGGGACGGTCGGCGGCGGCGCGACGTACTGGTACTTGGGAGCGAGCGACGGCGGCTTCGTGCCGGGCCGCTGTGTGCCGATGGGAATCCTGCGGCCCGACCCGGGGGTCTGGTCGCCGGAATCGGCGGGCAGGGCGTCAGGCGTCGAACTCATGCCGATCTCGAAGCGAATGCGGGAAACAGGACTTGAACCTGCACGGTATTACTACCACCAGGCCCTCAACCTGGCGCGTCTGCCAATTCCGCCATTCCCGCGGCGTTAATCCTCAAAGCTACCGACGACTGCATTCTGCGGTCCGGCGGCAGGCAGTCAAGCCGACGCAGCGACGCGGGACGACCGCATGGCTGCGAGGCCCGCCGACAGGGCGGTGAACACGACGGCCGTCCAGACGAGGTCGCCGACCGGCATCCAGCGGTAGAACGGCAGGGCGGCGACGTAGCAGTCGAGGAGGCCGCCCGGGGTGTGCGGATAGTCGTTCGTCAGCCACCAGTGGGCGAGATTCGTCGCCAGAAAAAAGACGAGTGAACTGGCGAGCGCTCCGCCCGCGAGTCCGAACCACCGCCCGGTCGTCCATCCGCCACCGATCGACCCCCGGAGGCCGTCGGCGTCGCCGACCACCCGGCCGAGGAGAATCGGCCACGCCGTGGCCGCGTAGATGACGGCGGCCATGGCGAAACTGCCGTAGCCCGGAAGAAACAGGTTGCCGACCGCCAGTGCCACGACCGGCACGCTCGCCGCCACGAGCGAATTCGGGAACACGGCGCCGGCTGCCAACGCCACGCCCGCCATCGGCGTCACGTTCCAGCCGGGCTGCCACAGCCTGCCGGCCACGCCGATCGCCACGAGCGCCGTCCACACCACCACGGCCGTCAGGCGGCCCGGGCCGGCCTGCAGGAGGCGGTCGTTGCTCCGAGCCGTCGTCGTGGTGGCATGCTTCATGGCCGACCGCATCCTCCGTGTCTGGAGGCACCCGCTGGGGCGCCGGAAAACTCCGGATACACTAGCGGTTTTCCCGTCCCAGGCAAGCGAACCGGCGGAAACACCACCGGCCGGCCTCCCCAGGCGATCAGACCACGGCGATGCCGGCTTCAACGCGGGATCCTGCGACCGTCACGATCGAACGCCTGCCAGACGGCATCGTCGTCCTCGCGTTCCTGGTGCCCGATCACCGGCTCAACGTGATCACCGAGCGGGTGCTGCGTGACCTCGACGCGACGCTGGATGCCCTCGAGGCTGGCCAGCCTCCCCGCGGCCTGGTGCTGCGTTCGGCCCGGCCCGGATCGTTCTTCGCCGGGGCTGACCTGGGGCGGATCGAACGGCTCGCCGACCGTCCGCCCGCGGAGATCGAGCAGGCCTGCGCCGCCGGCCGGGGCATTTTCGGCAGGCTCTCCGAGGCCCCGTGGCCGAGCGTGGCCCTGATCGACGGCGTCTGCCTCGGGGGAGGCCTCGAACTCGCCCTGGCCTGCGACTTCCGCATCGCCACCACCTCGACCCACACCACGCTCGGACTGCCCGAAGTCAAGCTGGGCCTGCTGCCCGGCTGGGGCGGCACCGTCCGCCTCGCCCGGCTGATCGGCCCCGGCCCGGCAGTCGAGTTTGCGGCCGGTGGTGAGCCGGTCGACGCAGCGGCGGCCAGGCGGCTCGGTGTCGTCGATGCCTGCGTGCCCGAGCAGACGGCGCTCACGTCCGCCCGGAGACTCATCGAGCACGCCGCCGCCCGGGCCGGCCACATCGCCCGCCGGAGGAGGCTCGCCGCCCCGATCGTCCTCGACCCCGCCGAGCGCGGATTCCTGGAGGCGGTCGTCGCGGCGGTCATCCTCGGCCGCACCGACGGCCACTACCCGGCGCCCGCGGCGATCCTGCGGACGACGCTCGCCGGCATCGGGGCCGACGCCGCCGAGGCGATGCGGCTGGAGTCGGCGACCTTCGCCACGCTCGCCACCGGCGACGTGTCGCGGCAGCTCGTCCGCGTGTTCCGGCTCGGGGAGCGCAATCGTCGCGACCCGGGCGTCGGCAGCGGCGACGACGACGCTTCGGCCGACGCCGCCACGATCGAGCGGCCGGCCGTCGTCGGCGCGGGCATCATGGGAGCCGGCATCGCCGCGAGTCACGTGCGGCACGGCTTCGAGATCACGCTCGTGGACGTCAATGCCGCGGTGCTCGAACGGTCGGTCACCGGGATCCTCGACGAGGCCGCCTGGGACCGGGCCGCGAAGCGCACCGATCCGGTACGGGCGCTCGCGCTGGCCGGCCGGCTGCGCACCACCACGCAGCTGTCGGCGCTCGCCGCCGCCGATCTGGTCATCGAGAGCGTCGTCGAGCGCACCGACGTCAAGCGGCAGGTGCTCGCCGAGATCGAGCGCACGGTGGGGCCCGGGACCGTGATCGCCACCAACACCTCCACGAATCCGATCACCAAGCTCGCCACGGCCCTCGGCGACCCGACCCGGTTCTGCGGGATCCATTTCTTCAATCCGGTGCGGCGGATGACGCTCGTCGAGGTGGTCCGCGGGCCCGCCACGACCGACGCCACGATCGCCACGGCGGTCGCCCACGTGAAGCGGCTCGGGAAATGCCCCGTCGTGGTCCGTGACAGCCCCGGCTTCCTCGTCAACCGGCTGCTGATGCCGTATCTGCACGAGTCGGTCGAGATGCTCCGGGCGGGGATCGACCCGCGGCGGATCGACCGCGTGGCCCGGGCGTTCGGCATGCCGATGGGGCCGCTCGAGCTGTACGACATGATCGGGCTCGACACGGCGTTCTACGCCGGCCTGGTGCTCGACGAGGCGTTCGGTGACCGCATCGAGGCGTCGCCCGTGATCCCCGCGCTCGTGAAGTCGGGACGGCTGGGCCGCAAGACGGGCGCGGGCTTCTATCTTTACGACGCGGCGGCGGGGCAGCGGGCGAAGCCGGCGCGGCCCGACGAGGGCGTGGCCGCGCTCGTCGCGCCGTACGCCCTTCCGCACCGGGAGACGGGCGATCGCATGATCGCCGACAGGCTGCTGCTGCCGATCGTGCTGGAGGCGACCCGCGTCCTCGACGAGGGGATCGTGCGCGACGGCCGCGACATCGATCTCGCCGTGATCCACGCGCTCGGGTTCCCCGCCTTCCGCGGCGGCGTGCTCGCCTGGGCCGACTCGCTCGGCGCCGCCGAGATCGTCCGCCGGCTCGAGCCGCTCGCCGACCTCGGCGTGCGGATGCATCCCACGCCGCGGCTCGCCGACATGGCCCGCCGCGGCGGCCGTTTCACGGCGGAGGTGGACGCATGAGCCTGCCTGCGCGTCCACCCGAGACGAACCCCGTGATCGTGGCCGCCTGCCGCACCGCGATCGGCCAGGCCCACGCCGACCGCGGACTGTTTCGCCACGTGCGCGGCGATGAACTCGCGGCCGCGGCGATCGGGGCGGCCGTGGACCGCAGCGGCATCGACCCGGAAACGATCGACGACGTGCTCCTGGGCGCGACGCAGCAACGGGGCGAGCTCGGGGGCAACGTGGCCCGCACCGCCGCGCTGCTCGCCGGTCTGCCGTTCTCCGTGGCCGGCGCGACCTTGAACCGGCTGTGCGGCTCCGGGCTCGAAGCGGTGGCACAGGCCGCCCGCGCGATCATGGCGGGCGACGCGCGGGCGTACGTCGCCGGCGGCGTCGAACACATGCACCACCTGCCGATGGATGCGGCGATCGACATCCATCCGCAGGCCTGCGCCCGGTCGAGCCGGGGAATGCTGTCGATGGGACTTACGGCCGAGCATCTCGCCGCCACCCACGGCATCTCGCGGCAGGCCCAGGAAGCCCATGCGCTCGAGAGCCACCGGCGGGCCGCGGCCGCCACGGCGGCCGGTGCCTTCGACGACGAACTCGTGGTCATCCTCGGGCACGACGAGGAGGGCGCTCTGGTCGAGGCGGCCCGCGACCAGTCGATCCGCGCCGACGCGAGCCTCGAGGCGATGGCCACGCTCGAGCCGGCGTTCCTG
>RFUD01000070.1 GCA_009923125.1 Planctomycetia bacterium | reverse complement strand
CGAGGATGAAGGTCGCGCCGGCGAGTCGCTCGACGGACCGTCCCCCGGGCCGGTAGCCCTGCACCTCGTGGGCGACGACGAGCAACACCGAGAGCGTGAAGGCCGCCGCGGACCAGCCCTGGGCCGCGGTCGGCGCGGTGGTCGCGCCGGCGGTCGAGAACGCCTGCGCTCCGAGCGCCGCAGCGAACGGGATCGACACCACGGCCGGGCGGAGGAGCCACGCGGGCAGCAGCAGATCGCGGGTGCTGGCCAGGCGCACGAGCTCATCCACGCCCCCGATGGCGATCACGAGCACCACCGGCAGGAGCCACCACGCGGGCGCCGCCCCGGCGAAGCCCGCGGCATCGGCCCAGGCGAGCCCGGCAAACAGGCTTGCCACCGCCGCCGCCACGACGATGCGCGAGAGCGCGGGAGGGCCGTTCATGCGTCCGCCAGCCCCCCGAACCGGCGCACGCGGCCGGCGAATGAGCGGATCGCCTCGTCGAGGTGCGCCTCGGTGAAGTCGGGCCAGCAGGTGTCGGTGACCCACAGTTCGGCGTAGCTGCTCTGCCAGAGCAGGAAGTTGCTCAGCCGCATCTCGCCGGCGGTGCGGATGACGAGATCGGGATCGGGCATCAGGGCGGTGTCGAGCCGGGCCGCGAGGGTCTCCTCGGTGATGGCGGCGGGGTCGAGGCGGCCGGCGACACACTCCTCGGCGAGGGCCCGGGCCGCCGCGGCGATCTCCGCCCGCGATCCGTAGTTGACCGCCAGGCACAGGCGCATCCCCTCGTTGCCGGCGCACATCGCGGCGGTGCGGTCGAGCGCGGCGAGCGTGGCCTCGGGGAGGCCCGTGCGGCTGCCGATCATCGTGATGCGGATCTTTTCCCGCATCAGGAGCGCCCGCTCCTCGATCAGATACTGCTCGAGAAGGTGCATGAGAAAGTCGAGTTCCGCCGCGGGCCGCCGCCAGTTTTCGCTCGACAGGCAGTAGAGCGTGAGCTGTTCGACACCCAGCCGGGCACAGTGCTCGGTGATCCGACGGACCGTGGCCACGCCGCGGCGGTGCCCCTCGATCCGCGGCAGGCCGCGCTGCCGGGCCCAGCGACCGTTGCCGTCCATGATGACGGCCACGTGCCGCGGCAGGCCCTCGGCCGCTCGCGGTCGCCCGGGAGTCAGGCGTTCACCGGCGTCGAGTGCGGGTGTCGTGGCCATGCGTTGGGCGTCGAGGCGGACGGGCGGAGGATGGTTTGCACACGGTCGGGACCGACCGACACGACCGTGACCGGCCGGCCGAGCAGTTCACCGATCCGCGCCAGGTAACGACGGGCGTTTTCCGGAAGCTCATCATACCGTCGCACCGCCGTCAGCTCCTCGCTCCATCCGGGCAGCGTCTCGTAGACGGGCTCGGCCTGCCGCAGGTCGTCCACGTGGCTCGGAAACTGCCTCACCTCACGGCCGGCGATCCGATACGCCGAGCAGACCTTGAGCTCGTCGAAGCCCGACAGCACGTCGAGAAGCATCACGGCCAGTTCATCGACGCCCGACAGCCGGGCGGTGTAGCGGGCGGCGACGGCGTCGAACCAGCCGCAGCGCCGGGGCCGGCGGGTGACCGTGCCGTATTCGTTGCCGCGGTCGCGGATCCGCTGACCGACCGCATTGTCCTGCTCGGTGGGCATCGGGCCGCCGCCCACGCGCGTGGAGTAGGCCTTCACCACGCCGATGACCCGCTCGATCCACCGGCCGGGCACGCCCGAGCCGCTCGAAATTCCCACGCCCGACGAGTTGCTGCTCGTCACGAAGGGATACGTGCCGTGATCGACGTCGAGCAGCGCGCCCTGCGCCCCTTCGAACAGCAGTTTGCGGCCGGCCTCGACCGCGTCGAGGAGGAACGAGGTCGTGTCGCACACCAGGGGCCGCAGCCGCTCCGCGTACCCGCGATACTGGGCCTCGATGGCCGCGGCGTCGAGGCCGACCCCCAGCAGCTTTTCCTTGAGGCCTGCGATGTGCCGGAGTTGGGAGGGAAACTCTGGCCGATACAGGTCGCCGAGCCGGATGGCGAGCGAGCGGCCGACCTTGTCGCGGTAGCACGGGCCGATGCCCCGGCCGGTGGTGCCGATCGACTCGCCTCCCGTGAGGCTGCCGTCGAGGAGCTTGTCTTCGGCGACGTGCCACGGGAACACGACGTGCGCCCGGTCGCTCACGAGCAGCTTGCCGTCGATCCGGACGCCGCGCGACTCGAGCCCGTCGATCTCGTTGATCACGCTGGCAGGATCGAGCACCACGCCGCCGGTGACGACGCAGGTGACGCCGTCCCGCAGGATCCCGCTGGGGATGAGCGAGAGCTTCCACGTCTGCCCGTCGGAAACGACCGTGTGGCCGGCATTCGCGCCGCCCGCGTACCGGACGACGATCTCGTGCTCCTCGGTGAGGATGTCGACGAGCTTGCCCTTGGCCTCGTCACCCCACTGCAGACCGACGACGCATGTGCCGGGCACTCTGGAAGATCCTCACGCTTTGAGCAACGGCGCACGCCTCGTGGAGGCTGCCGTCGTGAGGCCTCCCCACAAAGCATAAAAACCCGGGGAACACGGTCAAGGCATGCCGGGCAAGCGTGTGTGGGGCGAGCAGGTGTGGGGCAAGCGTCCCGCTTGCCATCGGCAGGTGTGGGGCAAGCGTCCCGCTTGCCATCGGCAACCGGGACGGTCGCCCCACGTGGTACGCTCGGTTCATGAAACAGGCTCCCGGAAAGGTGCATCACGTGACGGCTGCCGAGAAGGGGCAGACGCTCGCGGCCTTTCTGCGGGCGAAGCTCGATGGGGCGAGTTGGGGCCGCGTGCAGAAGCTCGTGCGGTCGCGGCACGTGATGATCCACGGCAACATCTGCACCGATGTCGCCCGCCGGCTCAAGGACGGAGAGGTGGTGAAGGTGCTGGCTGCCGCCGCCGCCGCGCCGCCGAAGGCCGACGACGTCCGCATCGTGCACCTCGACGACGCGGTGGTGGTGGTCGAAAAGCCGACGGGCATCACCACCACGCGGCATTCGGAAGAGCGATCGTGGCCGGCCCGGCGGCGGCAGGTACAGCCCACGCTCGACGAGATGGTGCCCGACGCGATCGGTCGATATCTCGCGCGGCGATTCGGCACGCGCGGCGCGAAGCCCCGCCGCCAGCCGCCGGTGCGGCCGGTGCACCGCATCGACCGCGAGACCAGCGGCCTCGTGGTGTTTGCCCGCACGGTGCCCGCCGAGCGGATCCTCGCCGAGCAGTTCCGGGCACCGACGAGGGCAAACTGTCGGTCACGCACGTGCGGCCCGTGGAGCACTTCGGCGACGCCTACACCCTCGTGGAGTGCCGCCTGGAGACGGGCCGCACGCACCAGATCCGGATCCACATGGCGGAGACGGGGCATCCGGTGTGCGGCGAGCGCGTCTATTCCGCGCCGCGACACTTCGAGATCGTGGACGAGTCGCAGGCGCCCCGCGTGATGCTGCACGCGGCCGAGCTCGGCTTCGTGCATCCGGAGACGGGCGAGGAGTTGCGGTTCGAGAGCCCGCTGCCGGCCGACATGCAGCGGGTTCTCGCGTGGCTCCGCAAGTAGAGTGGGGCAAGCGTCTCGCTTGCCATGATGCCGTGGCCTGTCGGCGACCGGGACGGTCGCCCCACGGTCCGCTACAGCCCCACCGCCTCGCCGCCGGCCCGCGTGGCGAGCGCCTTCCAGATAGCCGGATCGACCGAGTCGCTCACGAACTGCCCCGAGCCGTCGGCCATGACGACATTCACGCCGCCCGGGTGCCGGCTCCGCGCCGCCCGCCAGCCGTAGGCGGCGTAGAGTCGATCGATTTGCCCCCCGGGGCTCATTAGCACGCCCATGCAATCCATGCGCGCGTCATTCGGTGTGAACTTGTGGTTGTACATGGTTGTGCGGTACTCGCCGTTGGCCCAGGAAAAGCCCCGTGGATCGCTGAAATTCCAGACCGCGGTCGATGCGCATGATGTCTCGGAAAGCGGTGCCGACATGACGAACTGGTAGGCATTCGCCGCCGTCACGGTCGCCCGATTTGTCGAAGCTGAGTCCCCGAGGAGGCTCTCCGCGAATG
This sequence comes from Planctomycetia bacterium, assembly GCA_009923125.1. GTDB lineage: Bacteria > Planctomycetota > Planctomycetia > Pirellulales > UBA1268 > RGVT01. The sequence continues at coordinate 4,819 of RFUD01000070.1, read as the reverse complement.
AGACGGTATTCGACACCCCGTCCGTGATGTCCTTCATGCGGATTCGTGAGTTGATGAAAAACAGCCCATCTGTCTCGTAGGGCGTGCCATCTGCGCCGCTGCCTGTAGAGGCAGCGTAATTGGTGGGGCCAAATATCGGTGAGACGGCGATCCCACGGTCACTCGGGCACAGAAACAGAGAAACGACGGTCTTGACGACCGGCTTGTTCTGCGATGCGATCGCGTCAGGTCGGAGATCGATGTAAAGCGGTACGGACGTATCAAGCCCCGCGAGGAGCGATTGCTCTTCGTAGAACGGGGCGAGGTGAGCGAGCGCGGACCAGCGGCAGTGCTGTGCGGTGACCTTGGGATACGCCGGGAATGCCCGCGATTCCGATCCAACGGGAAATACACGGCGCGCTGACTCGTGATTCGCGAGCGACAAGCCGAGTTGTCGAAGGTTGTTGATGCAACGGGACCGCCGCCCGGATTCGCGGGCCGCTTGCACGCCCGGAGCGAGAAGGCCGACGAGCGTCCCGATGACCGCGACGACCACGAGCAGCTCGACGAGTGTGACGCCGGACCGTCGCACGCCCTTCACGCTCCGCGCCGCCCACGCAGTCGCGACAGCGTCACACCCACCGCCCCCGCGAAAAAGAGAAGAACCGTCGCAGGCTCAGGCACGGCCACCACGCCACCGATCTGCCCGTATGCGGCATCGCCGAAAGCGCCGACAAGAGTGCCCGATGTGTTGAATTCGTAGATCAGTCCGGGCACGCCGGATACGCTGCCCACGAGCAATCCACCGTCGGAGAGCATGGCGAGCGGCCCAAGATAGTCACCGCCTGTTGACGCAAAAAGCGTCGTGTTGGTCGCTGTGTTTGAATTGGTCAGATCAGTTTTGTAAACGTTGCCGTTCATCGTGCTCGCGATGAAGAGCGAACTCCCGAACACACCAAGGCCCGCCGGGCCTGAGAGTCCGCCAGTGGCCGTGCCATCGGCAGCGACAACCGCTTGATAAACGCCCGAACCGTCGAACTTGAGGACGTCACCGACAAGCGCGGGCAGCGGCGCTGCGAAAATGTCGTAGGTCGTATTCGATGCGTACAGTGTTCCGTCGGGCGCGACTGTCAGGCCGGTTTGATAGTTGCCGCCCGTGCCGGACGAGTAGTTTTGCACCGTCGGCGTGCTCCCATTCCATCCGACGACCTCGAGGATTTGCCCGTTGGGATAGCCCGAGAATGCCGCTTGAGGATTACGCCCCACGAGCATCGCCCCGCCGGGGGTGAACGCTATCGCTGCTGGCGACACAGGCCCGCTGCCGAAAGCCGGATTTGAACCACTGAGCGTCACGACCGTCGAGACGCTGCCACTCGTCATGACATACCGTCTGATACTGCCGCCGTTGGTCGAGTCGCCGACATACAGATTGCCGTCGGAGCCCAGAGCGAGTGCGGATGCATCTGGAAACGTGTTGGTTCCCGTGAGCGCCGTGATCGCCGTGCCCGAGGTCTCGAATCGATACAGCCCACCGGTCGTTTTGCTGACGAAGTAGGCGATGTCGGCCCGAGCTGCCGCTGCCGCGTTCACCGCGATCAACAGGCCGAGGATTCCGAGGACGCGGCGAAGGCGGCTCACAAGTGCCCGAGGCATGATGCGCTCCAGAAGGGGGGGCGGGAACCGCCAACATACTCGCCAACCGCTGCGGCCGATGCAAGCGCGTGGCCGTCCGGGGGGCCGCCCCGGAAAGAAACTTGCCCGACTAGGATTCGAACCTAGACAAAGGGAACCAAAATCCCTTGTGCTACCGTTACACCATCGGGCAGGGGACTCGAAGATCGTAGCGGATTTGATCGCCAGGTGAATTGGCGAGCCCGACGGTCGCCGAGTGCCGGCTTGGCAAGCGGGACGCTCGCCCCACATTCGGGTCACGTGCCACAGAACGTGCGGTAGGGGCCGCAGCCGGCCGGCGGGGCGGAGCGGTAGGGTTCGGAGTCGGGCTTGTCGGCGAAGGGGGCGCGGATCGCGGCGAGCAGCCGCTCGAAGGGCGCGAGGTCGCCGGCTTCCGCGGCACTGAGGGCTTCCTCCACGCGGTGGTTGCGCGGGATCACGAGCGGGTTTGCGAGACGCATTCGGGCGGCCGCATCGGCCCGTGAGCCAGGCTGGCGGGCGAGCCGGGCAAGCCATTGCCCGCACCATGCCGCGAAGGCTTCGTCGCCGGCTGCGGCCGGTGCGGGCGAATCTGCTTCCGCCAGGGGCGCGAGGTTCGCGAACGTGCTCGTGAAGTCGGCCCGCGTGTCGTGCATCCACTGCAGAAGCGACGCAAACAGGGCGGCATCGCCTTCCTCCTCGGTCGTCAGCCCGAGCTTCGCCCGCGCGGCTGCGAGATAGTGCCGTTGGAACCGTTCCGGGAACGTGGCGAGCACTGCCCGCGCCGTGTCGAGGGCCGTGGTCTCGTCGCCATGGATGAGCGGCAGCAGGCTCTCCGCGAGCCGGGCCAGGTTCCAATGCGCGATCCCAGGCTGGTTCCCATAGGCGTAGCGGCCGTCGCGGTCGATCGAGCTGAATGTCGTCGTGGGATCGTAGGTGTCGAGAAAGGCGCACGGCCCGTAGTCGATCGTCTCACCCGACACGGCCATGTTGTCGGTGTTCATGACGCCGTGCACGAAGCCCACGAGCATCCAGCGGGCGATGAGCGCCGCCTGTCGCTCGACCACGGCGTCGAGAAATGCCACCGCCTTGTCGTCGGCCGCCGCGACCGCGGGATAGTGTCGCGCGACAGTGTGGTCGAGGAGCGCGGGCAGGAGGGTGGGATCGCCGAGGGCCGCCGCATATTCAAACGTGCCGACGCGGATGTGGCTCGCGGCCACGCGGGTGAGAACGGCGCCCTGCAGCGCCCGCTCGCGGAAAACCGCCTCGCCGTGGCCACGACGAGGCTGCGGGACGTGGGGATGCCGAGGGCGTGCATCCCCTCGCTCACCAGGTATTCCCGCAGCATCGGCCCGAGGGCCGCGCGGCCGTCGCCGTTGCGCGAGTATGGCGTGCGGCCAGAACCCTTGAGCTGGATGTCGCACCGCCGGCCGTCGGGGGTGATCTGCTCGCCGAGGAGGATCGCCCGGCCGTCGCCGAGGTTCGTGAAGTGCCCGAACTGGTGGCCGGCGTAGGCCTGGGCGATCGGCTCGGCCCCCGGCGGCAGTTCGTTACCGGCGAAGACCGCGTCACCGGCCTCCCTCAGCACGACGGCATCGAGACCGAGATCGGCTGCGAGCGGCTCGTTGAACGCGACGAGCCGGGGGCTGCGCACGGGCGCCGGCGCGGTGCGCGTGAAGAACGGCGCTGGGAGCCGGGCGTAGGAGTTGTCGAAACGCCAACCGGCGGCGGTTGGCAGGGAAGGCGGAGAGGGGCGAGGCATGACGCCGAGCGTAGCAGGGGCACGGAGGTTGTCGCCAACGCGGCTCCAGCTTTTGGCAAGCGAGACGCTTGCCCCACGTGGGGCGACCGTCCCGGTCGCCAAGAGTGCAGGCAAGCGAGACGCTTGCCCCATGTGGGGCGACCGTCCCGGTCGCCAAGAGTGCAGGCAAGCGAGACGCTTGCCCCACAAAGTTCGGCCGAAGCCTGGCTACAGGCTGGCTTTCGCGAGCTGGCTCGTCACCGCAAACGAGAGCTGCTCGAGCTCGATCGCCAGATCCACCGACACGCTCTGCACGTGCGGCGGGAGCGTGAGCGTGACCGGGGCGAAGTTCACGATGCCCTCGATGCCGGCGGACACGAGCCGGTCGGCCGCCTCCTGGGCCCGTTCGGCGGGCACGACGATCATTCCCAGCCGGATGCCTCTGGATTTCACGATGGCGGGCAGTTCGTCGAGCGGATGAACCCGCACCCCCTGGATGACCTGACCGACCTTCGCCGGGTCGGCATCGAACGCGGCTTCGATCGAGAAGTTCTGCCGGCCGAAGCCACGGTAGCCGAGGAGCGCCTGGCCGAGGTTGCCCACGCCCAGCATCACCACGGGCCACGCGTGGTTGGTGCCGAGGATGTCGCGCATCGCGGAGATCAGCTCCTCGCAGCGGTATCCCACGCCCGGATAGCCGAACTGCCCGAAGAACCCGAGATCCTTGCGGACCTGGGCGTCGCTGAACCCGAGCAGCGTGCCGAGCTGGCTCGATGAAATCGTCTGCTGGCCGGCCGCCTGGAGCCGCTGCAGTTCGCGCAGGTAGAGGCTGATCCGACTGACGACGACCTTCGGAACCGTCGCGTCGGAGGGGATCTCCCCGGGCTGAAGTGGTCGGGAATCGGTCATCGAAATCGGCCTTTGAAGAACCCCGCCGGCGGGCCGCAGGGCCCCGATCACCGGCAAAATCTACCCGGCGCGTCCCCGACATCGCAACGAAACCCACCGCCCGGGTCAATCTGCACCGGTTGTAACGCGCCTGGGGTTCTGGAAAAGCGGCGCCGATTGCGGGGAGTGATCAACCTGCGGCGAGTTTGTGGTCGATGTTTTCAGGGTGCGGAAGTGGGTCGCCACCTCCGCGCCCAGGTTTTCATTCCCAGTGTTTCCACCGTTTTGAGGAGCCGTCCTCGAGAGAGGCAGCAGACATGAAACAGATGTGGCGAGTGTGTCTGCTGGCGTTTTGCTGTATCGCGTCGTCGGTGAGGATCGCCGACGCTGCGTACTGCGGGATCGCCAGCTACAAGCACGGCGTTGCGAAACTGACCACGGTCGGTTTCGCGCACGCCAGGGCGGGTTGTTCGAAGTGTGAGACGTCGGCCAGCGAACCGAGCTGTGCCGCCAAGCCGTCGTGCGCGGGCACGCGGATGGTGAAGGACGTCGTGTACGAGC